>JAMONS010000026.1 GCA_027065555.1 Hyphomicrobiales bacterium
ACCGCCAAAATAACTTTCATCAACTTCGATCTCACCATCGAAAACTTCATGCGCCTCTTGTTCCAAATGATAGGCTATGATTTCACGCAAACGATGAAAATAATATGCGCCAGTACTCTTGTTTACCCCAATTAAACTGGACACACATCTGGCGGTAGTGCCAGATACAAAATATTCAGCCAATCTAGTTTGTTTATGTAGACTTAATTTGCTCTTTCTCATACTATCCCTAATAACATATTTTATGCGTTAACTAGGACAGCCCCATATTATTTGACAATTGGAATAAGAAATGAGTCAAGAATTGATTTTAGGAGAAGGCAATGGATAAAACAAACCTAGCTGATATATATTTTATTCGTCACGGTGAAACCGATTGGAACAAACAAGGGCGCTATCAGGGGCAATCAGATATTGCGCTTAATCAAACAGGCATAGAGCAAGGCAAAACAAATGGTGTGATTTTACAAGAAATATTTCGTCAAAAAAACTTGCAGCCGAGTGATTTTAATTGGTTTAGTTCTCCGCTTTCGCGAACAAAAGAAACTGCAAAAATTATCCGTGCACAACTTGCACAGCCGTTGCCACAAGTGAACATAGATGAGCGTTTGATAGAATTATCCTTTGGCGTTTGTGAAGGCTTTAGACATGACGAGCTTGATGATGAACTTGCTGCAGTGCTTCCCAAAAGAGGTGAGCGGGGCAGTGAATTTTGGAGTTTGAAGGTTAGTGGCAGTGAAACTTATGTAGAGGCAAGCAAGCGCATAAATAGTTTTTTAAGTGAAATTAACAAGCCAACAATTATTATATCGCACGGTGGTATTGCACGAGTGTTTCGCCACATAATAGCAAATACCCCACAAATAGAAGTCGTAAATTGGGTAGCTCCGCAAAACGCAATTTTTCATTTTTCAGGCTCAAGCATGAAAATTTATAAATAAAGTAAAAGCCCAAAACTATTGTTTTGGGCTTTTTTCTAGAAAATATTCTTTGCAAATAAATTGCCTAAATTATCGCACCACGTACCTTTGCAGATACCCATTCGGAAATTATCACCGTTAGCAATATCACCAATAGGATCATCGAAACTTGGGTCCAGGCGAGAGTGTTGATTGAGCCGCTTAACTGCAATCCAATGCCCCCTGCCCCAACAAGGCCAAGAATGGTTGAACCACGCACATTGATGTCCCAACGAAAAACCCCAACGCCAACAAAAGTTGGCAATACTTGCGGCACAATGGCATAAATTATCTGCTGGATACGGCTAGCTCCAGTGGCCTCAATCGCCTCAACCTGAACTGGGTTGATTTCTTCAATCGCTTCATAAAGCAATTTGGAAAAGCCCCCTATTGATCGCAAACCAATTGCAATAGTGCCTGCCAGAACTCCTGGCCCTAAAATGAACACTAATATCAGCGCCCAAATGAGCGAATTGACTGAGCGTGACGTCACTGTAATAAATAGCGCAAATGCCCGTACCAGCGGATGAGGTGTGGTGTTTCTTGCCGCCATAAATGCCACAGGAATAGAAATCACCATGGCAATTAATGTGCCAAGCGTAGCAATATTGATAGTCTCCCACACAGGTATCCACAATACATCCATATAGCTCCAGTCTGGTGGCATCATACGAGAGCCAATATCTGCAGCTTCTTTGGGCGCACTTTGAACAAAAAACCAGTTAGTTTTGTCAGAAATAAGTTTCCAAGCAAATGCAGCGACTGCTAAACCCACCATCCACCAGAATAATCTGGTAAGGGATTGTTTGAGGGTACGACGTTTCCATAGCGGACCGTCTTTGGTTTTTATTAATGGCATTATTGCACCCACTTTCTTAGGTAACCAGAGGTATATTCAAGCACCATGACAATAGCAATTATAATAATCAAAATGGCCGCAGTTGTATCAAATTCATACCGACTAAATGAGGTGTTAAGGGTAGCACCAATACCACCCCCACCAACAATACCAATCACCGCACTTTCACGAAAATTAATATCCAAACGATACATTGAAAGACCAATCATTCGCGGCATAACTTGGGGTTGGATTGCATAATTAATCCATTGAAACCAGCTTGACCCAGTAACCTTAACCGCTTCGGCTTGCGAGGCGTTCATTACTTCAATATCTTCTGCCAGCAGTTTGGCAAAAAATCCTATAGTGCCGATTGATAGGGCAACAAACCCAGCAAAGGGGCCAAAGCCAAACAGCTTAACCGCAAATATCGCCATAATAATTTCAGGAAATGAACGAGAAGATGCAATAATTCCACGACAAAGAAAATAAACCCAACTTGGTGCTATATTGCGCGCCGCACCAAGACCAATGGGAATCGAGAGTATTATTCCGAAAATAGTCGCACTAATTGCCATCCAAATACTTTCCATGATGCCGTCCCACACAACACCACGATTGTCAGCAAAATTTGGAGGGAAAAATGCTTCAATAAATCGTTGTCCACGTGGAAGGCCTTCCCAGGCTCTCTGCCAATCTATATCCATCGTACCTAGAGCGACAGCAAGATAGACAGCAAAACCAACCATCAACAACCAGCGCAGCCATGCTCTTTTGATAAAGGGCGGGCGCTTCCAGTTATCGCTATAGGAGGAAGTCGGCGAATTGGTATCACTCATGATACGGCCTCGTCTTTGTCTTTGTCCTTGTCTTTGTCCTTGTCTTCGTCTTCATCGACTTCATCGATGGTGGCTTCCCAGTCTTCTTCGCCGTAAATTTCTGTCAACACATCAGGCGTGAGGCCATCGGGCGGACCATCATAAACAATGAGACCTTCTTTGAGACCAACGATACGCTGTGAGAACATTTGCGCCAGCAACACATCGTGAATGTTAATGATTGCCGCCAGACCTCGCTCTGCACACAATTCATTAATAAGCCGCATGATCTGACGTGAAGTTTTCGGATCAAGGCTTGCGGTAGGTTCATCGACTAGCAACAATTCTGGGTCTTGAATAAGCGCTCGACATATGCCAACTCTTTGGCGCTGTCCGCCAGATAGTTCATCTGCACGTTTATCAGCCATATGCATCATGCCGACACGATCAAGCAAACGATAAGCCTCGCGAACATCCTTTTTTGGAAACTTGCGTAAAAACGCCTGCCAAAAACCGACATAACCCAATCGACCAGAAAGCACATTTTCCATTACCGTCAAACGTTCGACCAAAGCATATTCCTGAAAAATCATACCCATGCGACGGCGTGCTTTTCTAAGCCCCCCAGATGACAGACTGGTCAATTCCAGATCACCTAGATAGACCTTTCCACGGGTTGGTTCTACCAAGCGATTGACGCACCTAATCAGGGTTGATTTCCCTGCACCCGATGGGCCAATTAACGCAATTACCTGTCCATCAGGTATTTCCAAATCAACGCCTTTCAGCGCATCATCTCCAGTTTTGTACCTTTTGCCCAATCCCTCAAGACGCAGCATAAATCCTCCAGTCAAATTTTTTAGAAATTTAATTTTTATGTTATTTATATTGGTTGCGAAAAACAGCCGGCTCACGAATTTATATGGTGAACCGGCTACGTATTTCCTGTCAGCGTATTATTTGCAGTCGTAGCTGACTTCGTTGGCTGTATCGATCTGGCGAATAACCGCCCAATCGAATTTATGGGTGATGCCTATAAAGCGATCAGCTTTTTTGAATTCTGTCTTAAAATTCTCATCCCACTCATAAGTCCAAAATGCAGTCTTGATCTTGGCTGTTAGCGCTGGATCAAGATTATAAGCAACTCCATACCCTGTGCTAGGGAAAGTTTGAGACTTGTAGATTGTCCGAATTTTACCCTCTTCAATAACACCACCGCGGCGTATCATACGATCAAGAACTGAGTTGGCAATCGCCGCCACTTCATAATCACCATTATAAACACCTAGAATTGAGTTGTCGTGCTTACCTGAAAATACAGTTTCGTAATCTACATCAGCTACCAGACCAAATTCACCTTTTAAAAGCGCTGAAGGCGCTTTGAAGCCAGAATTAGATGTTGGAGATGTAAAGGCCAGAGTTTTGCCCTTGATATCTGCAGGTGATTGCATATCAGAATCGATTGGAACAATGATTTCCATTTCATAGCCGAAAGAGCCATCGTTCTTCGCCATCATGCCAAAAGGTACAAATCCGGCACAGCTAACAGCGATTGGGTTTGAGCCTGTGTTAAAACCTGCAACGTGCAGACGACCTGAGCGCATAGCTTCAAGTTGGGCTGCATTGGAATCAACTGGAAAGAAAACCACTTTTTTGCCAGTAACTTCTGCCATGTGATCTACAAAGCCTTCCCAGATACTGGCATAAACTGCTGGATCTTCAACTGGCGTATAGGTAAAAATGATGGTGCTTGGATTGACCCAGTCTGCAGGATCAAGCGGCAGATCGGCTGTTTGATCGAAGTTACGATCACAATAGGCTTCGTCAAGCGTACCACGAGGACAATCCTCTGCCTGTGCCAAAGCGGGTGCAGCAACAATCGCACCACCAAACAACATTGCCGTAATAGCGCTAGTTGTTACAAGTAGTCTCTTTAATGATTTCATATTTTCCTCCCAGAAATTTTTCATTTAGCAAATTAAGGTCAAGTCAGACCAATCTTTACTACGCTATACTAGTGTAAAGCGTTTGACTACAAAAATTTTGTTTTGTGATATTAGTCGTGGAAAACTGTTAAATCATTGAGGTTTGAGATAGGTCAGCTCTACGACTGACATATCCAATGCTTAACTTATTACGAAGCACTGCACGTCGGATTTTAGCTACAGTTTGGTTCACCGCACATAAAATGCGAATTATAACATAAATAGGTGGGTCAGTTTTACATACCAATTCACATTTTACGCACCTCGCAAATATCACGTGATATTTGCTCTGCCTCACCAACTCTTTAATTCGTTTACCTTGTTGGGTGAAGATATAAAAAACGCCTTAAATAAGTTAGAATAGTTTAAATTTAGGGGCTGTCCTAGCTAACGCATAAAATAGGTAAAAATGCAACCTAGAATTTGAGTTCTCTCTTTTTCTACCCCCCCACCCCAGCCCTCCTCACAAGGGGGAGGGAGAATAAAAGAATGCTTCAGGAAAGAAAATAACTCATAGCTTAAATATGAAATAGAGCTCGTGTTTCTTTAAGAAGGTGCGCCTAAAGCGATAAAGGAAAATCTATTTCCTCCCCCTTTTGGGGAGGGATTGATGGTGAGGGGGTTAAATCGTAAAACGTAGATTGTGTGTGCGTTAATTTTTTTCCTTATCAACCAAAGCCTCCTCCTGTCAGGCATCAGAGATTTACTTCAAAACCAGATAAAAATATTTTACTTTACTTGCAAATCATTCGCACCTAAGCAAGATGACTAAGTTGTTATTTTTAGTTTTGGATATATCATGGAATCTCTCTCTCCTATCGCTCTTGGTTTTGTTGGCTCTCTTCTTGCAGGGTTGATGACTGCAGTTGGTGCTATTCCTGTGCTTTTGGGCAAAACTCCCTCACAGGGCTTTCGAGATTTAACGCTTGGTTTTGCCGCTGGCGTTATGCTGGCTGCGTCGTTTTTTTCGCTTATCATTCCAGCTCTTGATGCTGCTGGAATTCGTTATGAGAGTGATTTAATCCCTCCCACCATTGTGGTTATCTCAATTTTGCTTGGCATGGGAGCAATAGCATTTTTAAATATGACATTGCCTCACGAGCATTTTGTGAGCGGACATGAGGGGCCTCATTCAGATTCTTTACGCCGAATTTGGCTATTTATCATCGCAATTACAATTCACAATTTCCCTGAAGGCCTAGCGGTTGGTGTAGGCTTTGGTGCAGGTGGCATCGAGGGCGGATTGCCCTTAGCAATCGGCATCGGTCTGCAAAATGCCCCTGAGGGTTTAGCCGTTGCTATTGCGCTTGTCGGGGTAGGGTATAGTAAATGGCGAGCATGGGGCATTGCTGCATTAACTGGATTAGTCGAGCCTATTGGCGGCGTAATTGGCGCAAGTGTTATAAGCATTGCACAACCGCTTTTGCCTTGGGGTTTAGCCTTTGCTGCTGGCGCAATGCTTTATGTTATTTTTCATGAAATCATTCCTGAGACCCACCGCAACGGACACCAAAACAAAGCAACCACAGGCTTGGCAATTGGCTTAGTTATCATGCTGTTTTTAGATGTATATTTGGGCTAAATTAAAGCAACCTATCTAGCATTGCTAGCATATCTTTTTCCATATCAGCTAAGCCTTGCACTGCTAAATGCTCCTCCCCAACTAAAGCGGCATAAAACAGCCTTGCACTTAGTTTGCTTTTATCTACATCATGCCCAAATTGCAAAAACAACTCTGTTAGAAATTGTAATCTCGCAGCTTCTACCTTTGCAAAGATCTTTGCGACCTTTTTATCATGCCTTGCCCAATTACGAATTGCCCCTTCGCTTTTTAATCCGCCATATTGTTGAGTAGCGGCGCCCCCATAGAGCCTTATTATAGCGCCCAAACGCTCTTCTGCACTCGCTTCATCGCCAGCCAACCGTGCAATTACATTAGAAGTAGCAACCATAGCCCAATGCTCAAGCATAGCATCTTTTAATGCCGCTACATCTTTGAAATGCCAATAAAATGAACCCTTGCTCACCTTCATCTCACGAGCAATCGCCTCAATACGAATTCCTTGCTCGCCTCCCTTAGTAAGCGCACGAAACCCACCCTTTATCCAATCTTCTTTTTTAAGTGTATTTTTCTTTTTCATACAAACACCATACGCCAGCGTATTGACTCTTGCAAGTCCTTATGCAACATACGTTAGCGTATGGTCACTAATGAACGGCAAGAATAAAGAATACAAAGACATCGAGCAACCTGCGCAATGTTAACATGGAAAAAGAATAACGGCGGGGGTGCCGGGGACGGGAGCAAAGCGACCAACGGCGGCAAGCATAAAGAGAGAGAAATTCTAAAATGAACATTCTAATTTTAATAGCAGCAATAATATCTTTTTTAACTATCGGATTACACCTCTTTGGCGGTGGGCCTGAAATTATGGGTCCGATAAATGATAGCGAATTATCGGCCTATCTAAAAGCCATTACTTTTGTTATTTGGCACGCTGTGACAGTTATTTTAATAATTAACTCTCTTGCCCTTTTCCATGCCGGCTTTAAGGATAAATATCGCAAGCCAATTATTATTATCACCTCAGCGCAATATTTATTATGGGCGGGCTTGTTTGTCTTTTATGGAATTACTAGGCTAAATGATTTATGGCCAATGCCACAATGGATTATTTTCACCATTGTCCCTATGCTTGCGATTATTGGATTTTTAAGAAGCCAAAAGCAAGCCGCTAAAAAGGAAGTCCAATGAAATTTATTGCTATTTCAATATTCACTACTCTAACAGCCACCGCTTTATTACACGTCGCATGGGGGTTTGGACTTCTTTGGCCCGGTGTGGATCAACAATCGCTAGTAAACACAGTAATCGGTAGCCCAGAGATTTCTCAAATTCCCAGATTGCCTTTAACACTAGCAGTTGCGCTCGGCATATTTGCCGCTGGGGTCTGCGCCCTTTGGGGAGCAAACATAATAAAATTACCCCTTCCCAACTGGATGCAAAAAATCAGCATCCTCGTGCTCACATTAATCTTTGGTATTAGAGGGATTATGACTTATATTCCCAACAGCCCTTTAAGTACTAGCGTTGAGCCATTCCTCACTCTTAACTTCATATATTTTTCACCATTAATTATAGCCATAAGTGCTGGATATGCTTATATTTGGTTTTCAAACAAGCAGTAGCTTTTATTCTCATCGTTGTTTATATATAAAAAAACAATAGGAAAAAAATGCCCCTGATCGCTATAATAATATTTATCATTCTAAGCGTCGTCGCCCTCATTCATATCATTTGGGCTAATGGGGGTTTTTGGCCTGCAAAGGACGAACATTCTTTAGTGAAAATGGTTGTCGGCGATCCTAACATGCGCCAAATGCATTCCGCAAAACTAACTTACTTTTTAGCAATAGCATTTATCATTGCTGCCATAATTGCCCTTTGGGGCGGCAATATTATCGCCCTGCCCCTACCGCTTTGGATACGTGAATTTTCTTTATTTATTTTAGCTTTTCTCTTTGGCACACGAGGGCTTGCCCCATTTATGATTGCCAAGCAATTAGGCGAAAAAACTGAACCGTTCAAAACATTAGATAGAATTCTTTATGCGCCAATGTACATAATTATCTCTATTGGATATATAATATTGCTCATAAATCCTTGACATATTTTAAGATTGCAATTTAACATTATTAGGCAAAATTTTGGAATGGTTTTGTAAATTTGATCAATTTGGCAATCGCCACAAACAATATTATGAGGACAAAATATTATTCAAACAATCAACAAAACTACTCGCTTTTCTTTTCATTATTTTAAGCAGCATCGTTATGAGCAACGCACAAGAAAACAAACCATCAATAAAATATAATTTATTTTCTGTAGATGGGCTAGTTATTAGCGATATCATAAATATTGATGCCAAATTCGCTCAAGAGCACAATATCCCAATTCTTACACCTTTCACAATAAAAGTGCCTCGCCAAAAAGATGTAACATCTTTATTTGAGTATGGCACTGCACCCAATAGTATGATTATTAAAATCAATTTTGCAACTGGCGGCAAGAATTTACCAAACGAAGAGAGAGAATTGATTGAAAACTTACAATTCATTCCCTTTGACATCGAAATGACTGACGATGAAGATCGCCTAAAAAGATTAACTAACCTAATGCCTATTGATGCTTTTAATATGGCAACACAAGCGTATGAACAAAAAGAATTTATTGGCGCACGAAGAACTGTAATAAATGGAATTGATGTTATTGATGGAGTTGGTAAATATACCCACCCTCAGTTAGGCCTTGTGTATGTTAGAATAACAGGCTTTCTTAACAAAGATGATGTGAATGGTGTTTTTGCAATGTCTAATTTAGTAGCTAATAAATATGACATTACCAATCTAGAGCAAATATTTTTAACTAATGCAGGAAAAACCATTGAAAGTTTTGAATATTTGAAATAAAAATTCCAATCACCAAAACTAACAATGTTGATTATCAAATAAAGCGTCGCCTTGCTCATCAATTATTTGGCGGCCTTTTTTATGGGCAAATCTTAGCGCTTCTTGTGTTGATGATAATTTATCAGCTCGAATAAAGTCCTTAATACGTAATTCGCCGTTAATTTCCTTCTCAATCCTTCCGCAAAGCTGAAATTCTTCGCCAGAATTCATCTCAAATGCGGAAATAATATATCCCTTATAATCATCTTCACCCAAAAGTTTTGGGCCAGTATCAGCTAAGCTCTCATCTTTGAACCCAAGTATTTTTTTCCAAAAAGACATATCAACTCTCTTTTCCTAATTTAATTATTACCAAACCACTTTGCCTGCAAATTAGCATAAGTGCCATCTTCTCTAATATCTAATATTGTAGTATTTATTCTCTCAATTAAGCCTGAACCCGTTGGTAAAGCTATACCAAACTTATCAGATTGAAAAACAGATCCAGCTAACATGACTTTGCCTTTACCATTATTTGCAACATAATATTTAACTATTGGCGCATCACCAATAGTTGCATCAAGTTCACCTGCCTCAACTGCCGCCAAAGCTGCTGGAAAATCCTTATATTTCCTATAAGAGATATTTTTAGCATCTAAGAACCTTGCCATAGAACTGCCCTCCCCCACTCCAACTTTTTTACCAGCTAAATCCTTATAAGAATTTATATCACTGGTCAGTTGCTCAATAGTTAGCGAGGTAGTAATTTTTGCGGTAAGCGTTGAAACAAAAAACAAACTCACAACAATCCAAAACATGGCTAAAGCCCGAGAGAATTTAGAGGCTGGCACTTCATTTTCAAAACCACCCATAGTCATAATTATAAAAGCCCACCAAAAAGCATCCCACACACCGCCAACATATTCATCTCGAAAATAATCGTGACGAGCACTTTTCGTGTTGCGCTCAAAAAACCATAATAGATGAGCAATTATTAGCAAAACAATCAGCGCCGCACCAATAAGCTGTATTGCACCAGATTGCCAAATAATCTTGAAAATACTTGCCGAGCCCCCATTATTAGGCACAACTATTTGCAAACCAGAATCATAAATCGCATGAGAAAAATCAATAATTTTCTCTCTCTCAGAAGTAATAGAAATATTAGATATAGCTGCATCTGAAGAATTACCTTTCACTGCCGCTATCATAGCAAGAAAACTATCTTCTTTTTTCCATGAATATTCCCAGCCATTGCGCTTGGCGATTTCGTCCCACAAATCAGCAGAAAATCCTATCACAGAGCCATCATCATTATAAAAAGTAAAAGGCTGGCGCTCAACAGTTGAAATGGTGAGCAGTTGTTTTTCTGGTGTCTGGGCAAAAGCCACACTTCCCCAGATATTGCCTATAGATAAAAATATGAAGACAAAAAGCAAAAATAATCTTTTCAAAACAACCCCAAACAATAAATTCAATAGCGATAAGACTAGCAGAGAGCTTGAAAAAAGAAAACATGAAGTAAGATTTTTGTGTTAGCATAGAGAAAGGGTCATGGTGAGCCTGCAAAGCAAGGGTTCTTACCCTTCGAATGTTCTTTAGCAAAATAGATTGCAGTAAATTTAAACCGCCCGTCCGCAAGCATAGCCTGATGCCCATGCCCATTGAAAATTATATCCGCCTAACCAGCCTGTTACGTCCATTACCTCACCAATAAAATAAAGCCCCTCAACTTCTTTCGCCTCAAGAGTTTTTGCGTTTAGATCTCTGGTATCCACGCCGCCAAGTGTTACTTCAGCAGTGCGATACCCCTCGCTACCAGTCGGCTTAATTCTCCAAGCGTTCACCCTCTCAGCAACTTTTCGCAAAATCTTATCGCCAACATCTGCTAGCCGACCCTCAAATTGATTACCGATTTGTTGCGCTAATCGTTTTGGCAAAATCTGAGCCAAAATTGTTGATATTTCCCTCTTTCCATTTTGTGCTCGCTCTTCTTTTAGCTTAGCAAAAACATCCGATTCTGGTGCAAGATTTATCAGCAGTTCTTCCCCTTCTCGCCAATATGATGAAATTTGCAAAATAGCTGGGCCACTCAAGCCACGATGAGTAAATAACATCGCTTCATCAAACGAAACCTTGCCGCAAGTGACTTTAACGTCAACACTAACACCGCTTATTTCACTCATTTGCTCTTTTAGTGACGGCTCAAAGGTTAGCGGCACAAGCCCTGCCCTAGTTTCAGTTAATCGCAAGCCAAATTGCTCAGCTATTTTATAACCAAAACCCGTTGCACCCATTTTAGGAATAGATTTCCCGCCACACGCAACAACCAAACAGCTAGCAGAAATGCTCTGCACACTTTCTCGTCCCTGCCAATTCACGTTAAACCCATCAGTGATTTTTTCAACGTCAACTATTTCAGTTTGGGTGCGCAAATGCACGCCAACCCTATCCATTTCATTTTTGAGCATATCAATAATTTGCCATGCCTCTTCATCACAAAATAAAGCACCCTTTGCTTTTTCATGCCAAGTTATTTTATAGCGAGCTAGCAGATCAATAAAATCTTGCGGGCTGAATTGGCTGAGCGCAGAAATAGCAAATTTAGGATTAGCTGAAAGATAGTTTTTATAGCTAGTATTAAGATTAGTAAAATTACAGCGCCCACCACCAGAAATGCGAATTTTCTCACCAGCATTCCTATTATGCTCCAAAAGCAAAACCGAGCGCCCTCGCTTTCCAGCTTCAATGGCACACATCATACCAGCCGCCCCAGCACCGATTATTATTACGTCATATTTTGTCATTTTACTTATTCTTCTTTTTGAATTTTTGTTTGTTTTTACTCGCTTTTATCCTTTACCCCCCACCCCAGCCCTCCCTGCGAGGGGGAGGGAGAAGGAAGGGAAATGCGAATGTAATTACTTACCAATCTTAACCCCCTCCCCCCTGTGGGAAGGGCTGGGGTGGGGGGTTGCAAAATAATGAGACCCAAAAACTATACAACCTATATCCGCCCCTCAAAACTGTCACAGCTAGCAGGATTACCTTCCTTATAACCACGCTCAAACCAATATTTCCGCTGCTCAGAAGTTCCATGCTTAAACGTCTTAGGCACAGCATAACCCTGCATTTGCTTTTGTAGCGTATCATCACCAATCGAATTTGCAGCCGTCAGCGCCTCAGCAATATCGCCACGCTCCAATAAATCCTCTTGCCCAGCATAAGCGGCCCAAACACCAGCATAACAATCTGCCTGCAACTCAACCCGCACCGACCATTCATTGCTTTCAGCCTTGCTTAGGCGTGGGCGGGCTTTGTTAAATTCTGGCAACACACCAGTTAACTGCTGCACATGATGACCAACTTCATGCGCTAACACATATGCCTGCGCAAAATCTCCGGGTGCGCCAAATCTAGTGCGTAATTGATCATAAAAGCTTAAATCAATATAGATTTTTTGATCCGCAGGACAATAAAAAGGGCCCATGCTAGAACTTGCAGACCCGCAACCAGAGCGCACAGAATTGCTAAATATAACAACTGATGGCATCTCATAGCGCCCTCCACTATCAGCAAAAACCTTAGTCCACATATCTTCTGTTTCTTTAATCACAACGGAGACAAATTGTACTAATTCATCTTGTTCTGCATTGCTTTGTGGTTGCGATGTTGAAGAATTATTTGCAGGAGTATTTGGAATTGATCCATCAAGTAAAGTCATAGGATTAACACCAAAAACCAAAGCACCAATCACAATAATTGCTAGCAATATAAATCCACCTTTAGAACGAGGCATACGAAACTGCCCTCCACGAGACCTAATATTTCTTGCTGAACGAGATGAAGGGCGGTAAGTTCTACGCGAACCCCTCCCTCGCCTATCCTCAATATTCGAGCTACCTTTGCGCCCACGCCATTTCATTTGCGATTCTCCTTAACGTCAATATATTTTTCTTGTGCCACAAGAAAATCATTTAACCAAGCAAACAAAACCATAAAAAGTAGGGCAGCAGTGCTGATACTACTGTTGTATTTGCAACACAGCACATTAAAAACATACATATTTTTGTATTTATGAACCAGAATAACGGCATTAACTATTGCTTAATAATTGAAATGGGCGTTGAGTATACGTTAGGTTTCTTTGAAAAGGACAAAAAAATGCGTAAATTATTATTAGCAATATCAGCAACAGCACTCATGGCAACTGGCGCAATGGCGGCGGATCCAGTAATGACGATTGAACCAGCCTATATGGAGCCAAGTAACGGTTTTGATTGGGACGGGTTTTATATGGGTGTTGGTGTTACTGGATCTTCACTAACAAATATTCTTACAGAAACAACTGTTTACCTAGATGTTATAGCTGGCGCTAATATGACCTATGGTGATGTTTTATTCGGACTTGAAGGATGGATTGGTAGCAATTATGAATCCACCACTTCAACTTCTGGCTGGGGCGGCGGTCTTGCAGCTCGTATTGGTTATCTAGTAGATCCAAGCGTTCTAATTTATGCCTCAGGGGGCGGCTATTTTTATGACGGTGGCGCACAATATGGTACGGTTGGGGCTGGCATCGAATTTGCTGTAACTGATAATGTATCCATTGATGTTGAATATAAATATTGGGGCTGGTCAAATAATGGCTGGACAGGTCACTCAATCGGCGCTTCTGCCCTTTGGCATTTCTAGACAAATAACCATTATAAATTTTCAAACCTCGCTTTTTTTAAGCGGGGTTTTCTTTTGCCCTCTTCAATCCTTCTTTTAAAGCATTCATTTGCCTAAAGATAAAAAGAACACTTGATTTACTTCTCCACTTGATATTTAACCGTTCGTGGAGAGGTGGCCGAGTGGCTGAAGGCGCGCCCCTGCTAAGGGTGTAGGCGGGTAACTGTCTCGAGGGTTCGAATCCCTTCCTCTCCGCCAGATTTCCAACATTAAAAACACTCCTAACCCATTGATTTAACAATACAATTTCCCTTTGTGTGAGGTGTGGCGGAGGTAAAATACTTGACTTGTAGCACAATTTGTAGCACACTTTGTAGCACAATTCAGATGTTAGGTAGAGGAAATGACAATCAGCAAGCGCAGTTCTAATGGTGAAACTTATCACATGCGTAAACGTGTGCCTGCACGATTTAGAACTATTGAACCAAGAAAACACGTTGGCATTAGTCTTCACACAGATAGCTTGGCTGAAGCTCAACAAAAAGCATCGACAACTTGGCAACAACTCTTGGCTGGTTGGGAAGCTCGTCTGGCTGGTGACACTAGTGATGCTGAAAAGCGTTTCGTAGCCGCAAAACAATTAGCGCAAGCTAGAAATTTCAGATTCTTACCGTCAGACCAAATAGCATCCCTCCCCTCTTCTGACCTTACCGAGCGAATTGATAGCTCTTCTGTTACTGATGATAAAATAGACGTTATAGAGGCCTCTGCTGTTCTTGGTGGAGTTACCCCTCCAAAAATCAACGTAACTAGAGCATTAGAATTATTTTGGACATTTGCGGCAGAAAAAACTTTGGGTAAAAGCAAGGGACAAATTAGGCGTTGGCGCAATCCATATAAAAAAGCCATTGCTAACTTTATTAGCGTAGTTGGAAATAAAGCGCTAGATGAGATAAATCGTGAAGATATGTTGGCTTTTCGTCAATGGTGGTTCAAGCGAATGAAGAATAACGGCTTAACCGCAAATAGCGCAAATAAAGATTTAACGCATCTTGGCAGTATCTTAAAAACGGTCAATGAAATGAAAGGTCTTGGAATAGACCTTCCCCTATCGGGCTTAAGTTTCAAAGAAGGTGAAGCACAACAACGACCATCATTTTCTGAAGATTGGATACGCAACAAGTTATTAGCAAAAGGAGCGCTTGATGCACTTAATGTTGAGGCAAGATGTATTTTACTTGGAATGATAAACACTGGTTATAGACCAAGCGAGGCTAGAGGACTTTTGCCTGAACATATCAAACTTGATGGAGATGTGCCTTATATCTCTATTGAACCAGATGGAAGGCAATTAAAGAGCGCAAGATCACGTCGTATAATCCCCCTTGCAGGTGTTAGCCTTGAAGCCTTCAAACAATGTCCTGATGGCTTTCCTCGTTATCGCAATAACTCCAGCCTATCAGCTACAGTGAATAAATTCATGAGAGAGAATAATCTGCTCGAAACACCTAAACATACCCTTTATGGTTTACGCCATGCCTTTGAAGATAGAATGTTAGCGGCAGGTGTTGATGCGAGAATTCGCCGCGACCTATTC
>JAMONS010000027.1 GCA_027065555.1 Hyphomicrobiales bacterium
AAACTTGTCAAACTCTAGCAACAACCAAAGCTACACGTTCAGAGCATTTATTGTTAAACCAATGGTCACGTAAAACAGATAATAGCGCATATCTATCTCACAAAAATCGCCAGACAATGGCAATATCTCAGCAATTTGTACTAAACGTAACGCAAATGACTATCGTTATGACCATTGTTGCAGGGGCTGTTCAAGTTAATGCGGGTGCTATGACTTTAGGTAATTTAGCCGCTGCAACACTTTTAGTTGGGCGGGTTATTTCACCAATAAGTCAGCTTATTTCTCAGCTTGGTCAATTTTCAACCATGCAAGCATCAATAAATAATATTTTTTCTTTGTTAGATGAAAAAGAAGAATTTGGAGGCGATGAAAGTGCTTCTGTCGTTAAGAATTTTAAGGGCAATATCTCGTTTAATAAGGTCAATTTTACTTATAGCGGAGCGCATAGGCAAAGCCTTAGCGATATAAATCTTAATATTAAACAGGGGGAGAAGATTGGAATAATAGGGCGCAATGGTTGTGGTAAAAGCTCATTATTAAAAATAATTCCAAGATTTTATTTGCCAAATTCTGGAACAATAATGATTGATGGGGTTGATAGCGGTCAATTTTCTCCGTTTTTATTACGCCAATCCATAGGCTTTATGAGCCAAGATACGGTTTTAATGAATGACAGTGTTCGGGAAAATATCTGCGCAGGGGCTGGTGATATTTCTGATGAAGATTTTGAACGTGCTGTACAATTATCTGGAGTTGCTAACTTCATTAAACACAATCCGCAAGGGTTTAACCTTAACGTAGGGCCGCGTGGCGAGCATCTATCTGGCGGCGAGCGCCAAGCAGTTGGGTTGGCGCGGGCAATATTACAAAATCCAAATATGATAATTTTAGACGAGCCAACTTCTGCAATGGATAATAGTGCAGAAGACAGACTTATTCGTGAATTGCCCCAATATCTAGATGGGAAAACCGTAATTATAGCAACTCACCGTATGCAATTATTAAAATTGGTTGATCGCATTATTTGGATGGATAGTTCAAAAATTATTGCAGATGGTCCAAAAAATGAAATTCTCGCATCAATACAAAAGAAGGCTAGTTAGAAAATGGCTAGGCGTCACGAAGAAGAAGAAAATTATTGGCCTGGATTCGTGGATGCTCTTTCTACAATCGTGATGGTTGTGGTTTTGCTAATGATAATTTTGGTGATTGTTATTTTCTCTATGGCGCAAATGGTTTCCAAATCTGGAACTGATGCAGATGGTCTTGGTAGGCCAGTTTCAACTATTGAAGAAACTCAAACTGGAGAAAAGACAAAATCTGAACAAGAAGCGCAATCTGAGGCACTTGCACAATCTCAAAGCGAGCAAACTGTTGGCACGCCAATAACGCAAAAAAGCGATATAGTTGAACAAGAAGAAATAGTTGAAGCTGAAAATACTTTGCAAATTCAATCGCGAAAAATACTTGATGAAAAATCTATAATTGTTGCAACTGAAGAAGAGCTAGATAAACCATCTAATGAAAATGATATAAAGGTTGAGTCAGCGCAACAAGTTCTAAATATATTATTTACTGGGCTAGGTGTTGAGTTAAATAAAGAAGCAAAACAAGAAATTTCACAATATTTAGAAGAAAATAGAGCAGCGCTTGAAGTTGAAACGCTTACTGCTTGGTCTTTTTATAACCCAAGTTCAGTTGCCGTATCGCAAGCCAAGCGAAAAGCATATTTTAGATTATTAGCTGTAAGAAATATTTTGATTGAAAATGGATTTACAGGTGAAAACTTAACCGTAAATGTTCGTCCGGCACCTACAAAAGAGGAAGCTGATAGGGTTTTAGTTTTCGTAAAATAATATTTTTCAAAATTATTTCTTTCTTTTACAAAAATTAACCAAATTAGCAGTTTTTAGCGTCAAAATGCACATTATAAGTAACCAACATTTTTTTGGACGATAAGATATGAAAAGAATAATCCAAACTCCTCTAATCCGCATGAGCGTAGTTTTTGGGGTATTGTTGGCTTTATCCTTATGGCAGTTGGATTTTATTGTTTCAGCCGTGTCTTCTAATGTTGTGCTTAACCTCACTATTTTTGCTGTATTCTTTTTTGGTGTAATATTAGTATATCGCTCTGTTATTACCTTAAGGAATGAAGGACTAGCGCTTGATGCCTTAAAAGAAGCTTATGCTGATGTTAAGGTTGAGCAACAGGGCGAGTTATCAGATCCATTATGGCGGCATTATCGTTGTAAGGAGATGGCAACCGTTTTCAAAAAGCCAGATGTGCTAGGTCCCGCTTATAAATTAATTTCAGAAGAACTTGCTCGTCATAATGATATAAATCTTTCCCCCGCAACAATGCAGACTTTAATAGATTCGATAGATGTTCGCTTGCAAGATCGTAAATCCATAACGCAATATGTTGCTGGCATTTTGGTTTTACTTGGTCTTATTGGTACTTTTCTTGGTCTCATGCTTACTTTGGCTTCAATTGGTGCGATTCTTGATGCGCTAGATTTTACTGGCGATCCGCAAGAGGCAGTTGAAGGCTTAATGATCTCTTTGCAAGTGCCATTGCAAGGCATGGCGGTTGGCTTTTCTTCATCTTTGTTTGGGCTTGTTACTTCTTTAGTGCTTTCGCTAATGGTACGTTTTTCTGCAGTGGCTTTTTCTGAATTTGTACAAAATTTTGAAGGCTGGCTTTCAACCATTGTTGAAATTGATCCCGGTAAAGATAGCGCTGCTGAAAGCGGCTCGGTTGCCCATAGTGCAATTATTGAAGAAAAACGTCTTTCGCTGATTATGCGTGCAGCAAGGCTTTCTGTTACATCAAACACTAGAGTAAATGATAAGCTGAGCAAATTAACAGATGCAGTGCAACACCTTTCAAATGATGCCCGTTCGCAAAATAATGCACTTGATGAGCTTATTGGCGCAAATAAACAATTACATGAGCAAGGTCGTTTGTTGGGTACAGCCATGTCGAGAACCATTGATACTGTTAGAGTGGTTGCAGCCAATAGCGCCATTAAAGAAGAAATGCTTGAAAGCACTAATTCACTTGCCCGCCAACTAAATGAGCGTGACAGGCATATGTCAGATAGGTTGCAAGCACTTGATGGGCACTTAACAAAACTAAATGAAGCTAAGGTTGCACCATCACCTGCCAGTAAATTTGAAACAAAAGCCAAAGAAGATGCTTATGCTCTGCTAGAAGAGATAAAGGCTGGTATGAATAAGGGTAACATGAAATCACTGCACACAAATCTAAAGGATATGCAGAGCGATATAGCTGGTTTTGCTAAAGAAAAAGCAGGCAAAACACCAATGCAACAACAAACTCTCAATCGTGATAAAAAGGGTTAAAAATGCAAGTAGAAAATCAAACCCCAAACAATACTCGTGTAGCCTCAAAACAAGCACAAATATTACAAGAACGTCTTTCTCGTGACCAAGAAAAAAATGCCCATAAAAGGCGTTTTGAGCGCCATAGTGTTTTTGCTGTTGCAACGATGATTATTTTAGATAGTTCGCAACATATTGAAGGTGTTATAACCGAGGTTTCACAAGGGGGAATAAAGTTTCGCCCCGCCTCTTTGTTTTTGCTAGAGAGAAATTCAGAACGTGTTTCAATTATTCTTGATGATATAAAAACCACAGGAACAATTCGTGCTTCAAGAGCAGATGGTTATGGTATTCAGCTTATTGATAAGCTTGATGAAAATGACCTTAAATTCATAATTGATAATTATATCAGCAATGGTCATAATACATAGATCTTTTATAAGGCGCAGGCTTTAGGAACGTGGTGAAGCGATGATAGGATTGCATGACAAAGCTGTCTCATTTCATCGTTTTCGGGTAACTGATCAGGTATCATTATTACTTGCATTCCTGCTCTATGCGCTGAGCGCACGCCATTATAACTATCTTCAATGGCCACGCACTCATTTGGATTAATGCCTAAACCTGTTGCAGCTTTTAAGAACGGTTCAGGGTGCGGCTTGCCATTTACCACATCATCACCACTTATAATTATATCAAAATAACTATAAATATTAGCGCCTATGAGATAGTTTTTTGCGGCACTATAAGAAGTAGAAGTTGCAAGCGCAAAAGGAATATTATTTGATTTAAGTAGAGCTAATATTTCTCTTGCACCCGATTTTAATGGCACATTTTGCGCCATTTTTTCACTCACCCATTTAACCCATCTAGCATCAAACTCATCATAAGGAAAATTTGCACCCATACCTGTTTGTATAATTTTTTTAGCCGTTCTTTCATTCGTTCCAACAGTTTGAAGATATATTTCTTCGCTCAAATCAAAACCAAGCTGTTTTGCAATTTTTATTGATGCGTGCTTGTAAATGCTTTCGCTATCAAGCAAAATGCCATCCATATCAAAAATAAAGGCGCTAAAGGGCTTTATTATTTTGTTCATTTTAATCTTAAATCTCCAACTTCCCAGTCGCCCAATCTATCACATTTGTGCCGCTCAGCGCTGAAATATTTTCAAAATCGCTTTTTTCCACAGCACTAACAAGTCCCAATTTTATTTCATCAAGCAATTCCATGCCGCAAAAAACCAATGCAGAATATAGCTGAATTGCGTTAGCACCAGCATTTAATTTAGCAATAGCGCTTTGGGCTGAATGAATGCCGCCAACACCAATTATTGTCATTTTATTGCCTACTCTTAAGCGCATTTGCGCCAAGCGTTCTGTTGAAAGATTAAATAAAGGCTTGCCCGACAGACCGCCCAACTCTTCGCTATGCTCTAGACCCAAAACCGTCTCACGGCTTATGGTTGTGTTAGAAATAATTAGCCCATCAATATCACTATCAACAAGCACTTTAGCTATAGCGTCCATTTCTTTTTCATCTAAATCTGGAGCGATTTTGAGGAAAATTGGCACACGGATTTTAGCTCTTGCTCGCTCCGCTAGGCTTTCAAATAATAATCTTTTTAGCGCTTCAAAACTCTGTAAATCTCGTAAGCCTTTGGTGTTAGGAGAAGAAATATTGATGGTTAGATAATCACTAATCGTTGCAAATTTTTTCACCCCTAAAACATAATCTTTAACAAAATCATCGCTATCTTTGTTAGCGCCAATATTTACCCCTATAATTGCCTCACTGTTAATTTCGCTTAAACGTTTAAACACTTCCTCATGCCCGTGATTATTAAATCCCATACGATTGATGATAGCTTGTTTTTTTGGTAAGCGAAAAAGACGTGGCTTTTCATTGCCTTGCTGGGGGTGTGGGGTGACTGTGCCAACTTCACAAAAGCCAAACCCTATTTTACTTAACGCCACTGGCACTTGCGCATTTTTATCAAATCCTGCCGCCATACCAATAGGGTTTTTAAGTTCTAGCCCACAAATATTTGTTGCTAATAGCTTTGAATCTGCTCGTTGTTGGGTCGGAACAAGCCCCATTTTAAGCGCAGAAATACTTGCCTGATGAGCAATTTCAGGGTCCATTTTTAGTAGACTATCACGTGAAAAATCACTGAAAGTTTTGGAGCGCAAAAAAGATGAGAGGGATTTTAGCATTTTAAGAATTCCGGCAAGTTTGCATTTCCTTCATTATCAACTTTTAAGGGCTTTGAGAATTTGATTAAATTAATATTTAGCTCGCTATATAGATGAGGGAATAGTTCATTATTTCTTGATTTTTCCCATTTCAAATCATTTTTAAGATCTTTTATTAAAACTCCTAATAACATCAAATCAGATTGCCCCTTAAAATGCAGGCTTAGTGTTTGTGCTAATTGAGTGTGGGTTGAAAAATGAATATAATTATCAGCAATATCTATTGGCATTGGTGACAGCACGCCAGTTTTTTGGGATTTATTCCATAAGTTAGATGTTGTAATCTTATATATATGTTTTTCAACTTCAAAAGTCATCTCATTTCCTAAGTTTACTCAATAATTGCTTCTACCTTTTATATATTGACTTGACAAAGTCTATATTAGGATTAAATTCTGTTTTGGGATTAAGTTCCTGTAAAATTAAACCCTTGAATGCTAAATTAATAAATCAGCTACATAAATAAATTAGCTACAAAGATAGACTAATAGTAGAATATAATGATGGATCATCTTACTATTTGGGCAGCTTTAGATGCACTAGCATCACGGCATGGATTGTCCTCCTCAAAACTAGCTCGCCTAGCAGGGCTAGACCCTACGTCGTTTAATAAGTCTAAACGAATGGGTAAGGGCGGGCAAGGGCGTTGGCCATCAATCCAATCTATTATTAAGGTTCTAGATGCAACTGATGAAACTTTTGAAACATTTTGGGCCGAGTGCTTTGATGGGCAATATACGCAAACTCCAAGCTCTAAGGATAGTCCTATAACTGTGCCACTATTAGGTTTTGCACAAGCAGGGTCTGGTGGTTTTTTTGATTCGGGTGGTTTCCCTGCAGGACAAGGTTGGGACGAAGTGCGTTTGCCTAATGGAGAGGAAGATTCGGGCACCTATGCGTTAGAAGTATCAGGTGATTCTATGCTCCCGCTTTATCGTGATGGTGATGTAATTATTGTTTCGCCGGCTGAGCAATTGCGCCGAGGAGATCGTGTTGTTGCCCGCACAAGAGAGGGTGAAGTTATGGCAAAAACACTATATCGACAAAGCGAGAAGCAAGTTGAGTTACATTCAATTAATCCAGATCACAAACCCATAATAATTAAAAATGCTGATTTAGATTGGATTGCTCGCATACTTTGGGCTAGCCAATAAAGATTTTGGGGCAAGGTAGTAAGGGTTTTGGGGCAAGCCAATAAGAGTTCTGATTATTGCGCAACAACACTTTGCTCATTTAATGTGTCGTGGCGTTGCGCAATTTCATCAGGCCAAGTTGATTTAATGTAGGATAGAGTTGCAATAATTTCTTTGTCGCTTAGGATATTCTCATAAATTGGCATATTGGTTTTATAATCAGGAAGATTTGCCGCTTTGCCCAAGCCAACCCTAACTATATCAAATAATAGCTTATCGGTGTGATGCCAAGTATGACCGCTTTCATCATGTGGTGGTGCTGGCAAGAGGCCGTTTTCGTTAGGACTTTTCCAATTAGCTTCGCCCTCAAGATTTACTCCATGACAAGACGCACAATTATTTTGATAAATATCTTTTCCAAGCGCTACGACTTTTGTATTACTTGGGGAAAATATAGCGCCCGACTTTTTAGATAAAAGGCTATTTTGCCTGACAGACATTTCCCAAAATGATGCCCCCGCAATAAAAAACACAAATATTAAGCTAAAGCCTAAATATTTGCCTTTTCTCATTTTCTAAGCCCTTTAGATAACTAGTAGGGGAGCTTTTCTTGGAATTCTATCGTAAAGATCAACGATATCTTGGTTGATAAAGCGTACGCAACCACTAGAAACAGCTTTGCCGATTGAATAAGTTTCAACTGAACCATGGAGGCGATAAAGTGTATCACGTCCGTTTTTATAAACATAAAGCGCTCTAGCGCCTAGAGGATTATCAAGTCCGGGTTGTTGCCCACCATTCGCTGCTGAATATTTTTCTAATTCAGGCGAGCGTTTAATCATGTCTGTGGGAGGTGTCCAAGTTGGCCATTTTCTTTTCCATGCAATTTGAGCGCGGCCAGACCATTCAAAGCCAGCCTTTCCAAGACCAACACCATAGCGCATTGCCTTGCCGTTTTCTTGCACCAAATGGCAATAAAAGTTTTTGGTGTTCACAATTATTGTACCAACTTTTTCGTTAGTATCAAAGTCAACCTGTTGGCGATAGAATTTTGAATCTAGTTGTTTCAGATGAATAGCTGGAATAGGAAATTTTTCATTAGGGAGTGGCCCATACATAAGAGCTAATCTTTGAGTGCTAGTAGATACGGCTTTAGTTTCAGTGCCAGTTTTCGAAGCGCCTGAGCAACCAGCAAGGGTTAGACCTAATAAGCTAACGCCGCCTGTTGTAAATACTCTTCTAGATATTTGTGTTTTATTAGTCATAGAAAGACGCCCTTGAAAAACATTAAAGAATTTGTTAGCTGGATTGATAGCCTTTAATAGTTAAAAAATCTATACCCTGAAAATAACAATTATGTGAAGTTAAGGTAAGCGATTCCTAATAGTTAACAAAATTTAATTTGTCTATATCTCTTTAGAGAATAGTGTGAAAAATAATAGAAAAATTATTACTGTGATAAAAATACAATGCTGCTATTGCAAGCAATTCTTATTTGCAATAGCAGCAGTTTATTCTATCGCTTACAGCCCGCCAGCGTGAGCGGAAATAAAAGCCCTACCAGCATGATTGGGAAAAGAATAAACGGCGGGGGTGTTCCGCCTACGCCAAAGGCTACGGCGGACAAGCGGGGTCAGACAGGCTGCGTGGCGTGAACGCAAGAAAAATGTAGCGACCAACGGCGACAAGCATAAAGAAGGCAAGCAAGTAAAGTTATAAGATAGGAAAAGAATAGAGGCGGCAGGAATAAAAACGACGCAAACCTGCTTATTTTTTCATTAAATAGCTAAACTTGCATATTTTTTCAAACTGGTGCTTGCTCTTGGTGTAAATGGTATGTTAGAGAAGCGCAAATTTTAAGAATCTCTTGTTTTTAAGCCTATGTGAGGCAAGTGGTTTCTTAGCTATGTTTTCGGGTAGTCCGAATTTTTGTTAATTAATTTAAGGGACAGCGGCTTTGAGCGCTAATTCATCATCTCTAACCCATATTGCAAACCCTTATTCTATTGCCCTTTATGAATTGGCTTTTGATGATAAATCAGTTGCAAAAACGCAAAAGGCGCTTGAAGAAATTGCTAATTTAGCAGATAAAAATGACGATTTTGCTAGAATGTTGGCGTCCCCTTTGATTAGCGCAACTGATAAGAGCAATGCGATAACTAAGATTTTAACAAAGCTCAAAACTCCTACTTTAGCTACAAATTTTATTAAATTAGTTGCCAAGCATGATCGCTTAATCGTTTTACCAACTATGATTGAGCTTTTTAAGAAAATTGCTGCCAATGCACGTGGCGAGACAGTTGCTGAAATTATTTCAGCAAGTAAACTTTCTAAAAAACAACTTGATAATCTTACCAAGGTTCTAAAAAAGAAAATTGGTAAAGACAGCAAAACAATTAAACTTCAAACCCATGTTGATCCTTCTTTGATAGGTGGCCTTATAGTTAAGGTTGGCTCGCAAATGATTGACAGTTCACTAAAGACTAAACTTAGCGCAATGAAAATCGCCATGAAAGAAATCAATTAGAAATAAAAGAAATCGGCTAGAAATGAAAGAGATCGGCTAATGGATATTAAGGCTGCAGAAATTTCCGCAATATTAAAAGACCAGATTAAAAATTTTGGCAAAGATGCCCAAGTTTCAGAAGTAGGACAAGTACTATCAGTTGGTGATGGTATTGCTCGTGTTTATGGACTTGATAATGTGCAAGCAGGTGAACTTGTTGAGTTCCCCGGTGGCATTAAAGGCATGGCGCTTAACCTTGAGGCCGACAATGTTGGCGTGGTGATTTTTGGTTCTGATCAAAATATTAAAGAAGGCGACACCGTTAAACGTACTGGTGATATTGTTGAAACACCAGTTGGTAAAGAATTGCTTGGTCGTGTTGTTGATGGTTTGGGCAACCCGATTGATGGTAAAGGCCCACTAAAGGCTAAAAAACGCTCAAAAGTTGACGTTAAAGCACCAGGTATTTTGCCTCGTAAATCAGTGCATGAACCAATGTCCACAGGTCTTAAAGCGATTGATGCGCTTATTCCGATTGGTCGTGGACAGCGTGAACTTATTATTGGCGATCGCCAAACAGGTAAAACTGCGATTATTCTTGATACTTTTCTAAATCAAAAAGCAGCGCATCAGGGTAATGATGAGGGTGAAAAACTTTATTGTATTTATGTAGCGATTGGTCAAAAACGCTCAACGGTTGCACAATTTGTTAAGGTGCTTGAAGATGCTGGCGCAATGCAATATTCTATTGTTGTTGCCGCAACGGCATCAGATCCTGCTCCAATGCAGTTCCTAGCACCCTTTACTGGTTGTGCTATTGGTGAATATTTCCGTGATAATGGAATGCACGCTGTGATCGCCTATGATGATTTAAGTAAGCAAGCGGTTGCTTATCGTCAAATGTCATTGCTACTTCGTCGTCCTCCGGGGCGTGAAGCATATCCGGGCGATGTTTTCTATTTGCACTCACGTCTATTGGAGCGTGCGGCAAAGTTAAATGAAGATAATGGTTCAGGCTCACTTACCGCTTTGCCAGTTATTGAAACGCAAGCAAATGATTTGGCGGCCTATATTCCAACTAACGTGATTTCTATTACTGATGGTCAGATTTTCTTGGAAACAGATTTGTTTTTCCAAGGCATTCGTCCAGCCGTGAACGCAGGTCTTTCGGTTTCTCGTGTTGGCTCATCTGCACAAATTAAAGCAATGAAGCAAGTTGCTGGCTCAATTAAAGGTGAGTTGGCGCAATATCGTGAGATGGCGGCATTTGCGCAATTTGGCTCAGATCTTGATGCCTCAACGCAACAGCTTCTTAATCGTGGCGCACGCCTAACTGAACTTCTAAAACAAAAGCAATTCTCTCCACTAAAAACTGAAGAGCAAGTTGTGATGATTTTTGCAGGTGTTAATGGTTATTTGGACAAAATACCAGTTGGCGATGTTGGCAAATATGAAGAACATTTGCTTAGTGCTATGAATTCAAAGCACCAAGATATTCTTGATGTTTTGGCAAAAGAAAAAGCCATTAGCGATACTACAAAAGAAAAACTAAAAACTGCAATAGAGAATTTTACTAAAACATTTGTTGCTTAAAACTAAGATAGAATAGGAAAGTTGGCAAAATGCCCTCTTTGAAAGATCTACAAAATAGGATTACTTCTGTAAAATCAACACAGAAGATAACCAAAGCGATGCAAATGGTCGCATCAGCAAAATTGCGTAAAGCGCAAGAAAAAGCTGAGGCTTCACGTCCATATGCAAAGCGCATGAACCATGTGCTAAAAAGCCTAGCGCAATCTTATGCTGGTCGTGATGATGCGCCAGTACTGCTTGGCGGTAATGGCAAGGATAAGGTGCATCTTTTAGTTGTTGCAACTGCTGATAGAGGGCTTTGCGGCGGTTTTAACTCGTCCATTGCTCGCTTTGCCCGTGATCACGCCAATGAGCTTTTGGCACAAGGCAAAACAGTAAAAATCATTACTATTGGTAAAAAAGGCAATGATATTCTTCGCCGCTTATTCAAAGAAAATATTGTTGAGGCGATATCTTTACGTGAAGTAAAAAATATTCACTACTCTAATGCGGCTGAAATTGGTGAAAAAATCTTAGCAATGTTTGAGAATGAAGAATTTGACGTTGCAACTTTATTTTATTCTCAATTTAAATCAATTATTTCTCAAATCCCAACAGCACATCAGCTAATTCCAGCGCAAGTTGAAGCTGATGAGAGCGATAAAGATGAGCAAGTACTCAATTATGATTATGAGCCAAATGAGAGTGATATTTTGAAAGAATTTTTACCTCGCAACATAAATGTACAAATTTTTAGTGCATTGCTTGAAAATGGTGCGGGCGAAATGGGCGCTAAAATGAGCGCAATGGATAATGCCAGCCGTAATGCTGGCGATATGATAGATCGTTTGACACTTAGCTTTAACCGCCAGCGTCAGGCACAAATTACTAAAGAACTAATTGAAATTATTTCAGGCGCTGAAGCGCTTAAGTAGAACAGGGATATAAAAATGGCTCTTAAAAAGAAACCAGTAGCAAAAAAGACAGTTGCCAAAAAAGCAGCAGTAAAGAAAGCTCCTGCCAAGAAGACGGTAAAAAAAGTAGCAAGTAAAAAAGCTAGTGTTGGGAAAATTTCTCAAATTATTGGTGCGGTTATTGACGTTAAATTTGAGGGTAATTTGCCTGCAATTCTTAATGCTCTAGAAGTCAATAATAATGGCAATATAATGGTGCTTGAAGTTGCGCAACATCTTGGCGAAAATTCTGTTAGAACCATTGCTATGGATACATCTGAAGGTTTGGTTCGAGGGCAAGAAGTTAAAGATTTAGGCGAGCCTATTACGGTGCCAGTTGGTGCTGAAACGCTTGGACGTATTATGAATGTTATTGGTGAGCCAGTTGATGAAGCAGGGCCTGTTAAAACCAAAATACGCCGCTCTATTCACCAAGATGCACCTTCATTTGTTGAGCAAAATCCAGAATCTGAAATTCTTGAAACAGGAATTAAAGTTGTTGATTTGCTCGCTCCTTATGCCAAGGGCGGTAAAGTTGGATTGTTTGGTGGTGCTGGTGTTGGCAAGACGGTTCTTATTCAAGAATTGATTAATAATATCGCAAAAGGACACGGTGGTTATTCTGTGTTTGCTGGCGTTGGCGAGAGAACTCGTGAGGGTAATGATCTTTATTATGAGATGATTGAAAGTGGTGTGAACGTTGATCCAAAAGCAAATAATGGCTCAACAGAAGGCTCAAAATGTGCGCTTGTGTTTGGTCAAATGAACGAGCCTCCGGGCGCTCGCGCTCGTGTTGCGCTTACTGGTCTAACCATTGCTGAGCAGTTCCGTGATGAAGGGCAAGACGTGTTGTTCTTTGTTGATAATATTTTTAGATTTACTCAAGCTGGTTCTGAAATTTCAGCTCTGTTGGGTCGTATTCCTTCTGCGGTGGGTTATCAGCCAACTCTTGCAACCGACATGGGCACAATGCAAGAGCGTATTACTTCAACTAATAAAGGCTCAATCACTTCGGTGCAGGCGATTTATGTTCCTGCCGATGATTTGACCGATCCAGCTCCTGCGACCTCATTTGCTCACCTTGATGCAACAACAGTGCTTAACCGTGCAATTTCGGAAAAAGGTATTTATCCAGCGGTTGATCCACTTGATTCGACCTCTCGTATGCTCGATCCAACCATCGTTGGTGAAGAACATTATAATGTTGCTCGTGAAGTGCAAGAAATTTTGCAACGCTATAAATCATTGCAAGATATTATTGCCATTTTAGGCATGGACGAACTTTCAGAGGCAGATAAATTAGCCGTTGCTCGTGCTCGTAAAATTGAACGCTTTATGAGCCAGCCGTTTTTTGTTGCCGAAGCATTTACTGGCACACCCGGAATTTTGGTACCGCTAGAAGAAACAATCCGTGCCTTTAAGGGGCTTGTTAATGGTGACTATGATCATTTACCAGAAGCTGCATTTTATATGGTTGGAACGATTGATGATGCTATTGCCAAAGCGCAAAAACTAGCAACAGAAGCTGCTTAAAGGAATAATACATAATGTCTGAAGCCATTAAAGTTGAAATTGTATCACCCGAACATCTGGTTTTCTCAGGGGCAGTAAAATCTGTTTCTGTACCCGGAGTTGAAGGATATTTCACCGTGATGGGCACGCACGCACCGCTTATGTCTATTCTAAAACCGGGCTTTGTTAGCGTTGAGAGCGAAAAAGAAGCTACCAGCTTTTATGTTGGTGGTGGTTTTGCTGACGTTTCAGATAGCGGTGTAACAATTTTGGCAGAAGAAGCCAAAACAGCCTCAGATTTTGAGCCATCACAAATTGATGACGCAATAAAGCAAGCTGAAGGACTTTTAGCAGGGGCAGAAACCCCTGAGGCTAAAAACTCAGCGCAAGCATTGCTTGATGGTTGGAAAAACCTAGCGCTTGAAGTAAAAGATTAAGCAATAGCAAAACCCAAGGTTGTGGTAAAGAATTAACTCTTGCCAATAGGAAATACTCCGCACCTCCCCTAACTTACCTCCTTCGTACCCCCCAACTTGATCAGGATAAGTTGCAAAGAGCCCCCGCATTAAACACGGAAAAGTGTGGGCAGTATGAGGAATTAGCCTTTTATCCTTCACACAGTCTTAACCATGATGATGGTATAAGAACCTACATAGTTTTGAATTCTTTTCAAAAGAAATGAGTTCTAAAGGTGCTTAACGGCAACCTATCAATAGTTATCTGGGAAATAAAGAAACGTAGGAAGTAACATGTCTAGCTTTAATTTGAAAAAAATATCATCTAGTATATCCGTAAAAATGCGTATATTAACGCTCTGCCTTGTGCCGCTCACTGGTTTGTTGTTTATTGGCTTTGGGCAATTAAAAAATGAGTTTGAAGTAGCAGATGAAGCAAAAAGCCTACTTCAGATGAGTGAGTTAATTCCTCTTGTTTCTAACCTTGTGCATGAAATGCAAAAAGAGCGTGGAATGAGTGCTGGTTTTATTGGCTCTAGAGGGATTAAATTTGCTAATGATTTAGTTGGGCAACGTGAATTAACAAATGCTGCTTTGGATAAGTTTTTAGAAAAAATTACCCCAGAAAAATTAGCAATGCTAAGTGAAGATGTGGCAAAGGAATTGACGCTGGCATCAAGTGATCTTGAAAAGCTAGAAGGACTTCGTACTAGAACAACTTCACTTGAAATATCAAAAGCGAATATGGTTAGTTATTACACAACTACAATATCAGAACTTCTCAAGACCATTGATTTGCAAATATCTCATGCGGGTGACCCTAAAATGGTATCGCAACTTCTATCTCTTTCCTCACTTTTACAAGCTAAAGAGCGTGCAGGAATTGAGCGTGCAGTGGGTACGGGTGCATTTGGCAGCGGAGCTATCGATCAAAAAGCATATTTGAAATATAGCTCTCTTATTGCCGTGCAAGGAGAAATGTTACATTCATTTGAAGAATCGGCGACTTCTGAATTAAGTCAACTTTTTGTTGATACCCATAAGGGCCCAATTGTTGATAAAGTCTATGCCTTAAGAGATATTTTGTTGGCGGCCCCGTTTGGCGGCTCCCTTGCATCTGTAACAGGAGAGCAATGGTTTAACGCAACCACAGATCGCATCAATTTGCTAAAACAAGTAGATGATGCAGCAACGGCTGATATTTTTGCATTCGCAAAGCGCTATGAGATGAAAGCTGCCAATGAATTACGCAATACTATTATATTAAATGCGCTAATTCTATCTATAACACTTATATTGGCTTTTCTAATCATTCGCTCAGTTACCACTCCACTCTCCCGCTTAAATAAAACCATGCACGATTTAGCTGAAGGCGACCTCGACGTTGAGGTTCGTGGATCTGATCGTGGAGATGAATTAGGTGATATGGCTCGTGCGGTTGAAATTTTCCGTGAGAAC
>JAMONS010000028.1 GCA_027065555.1 Hyphomicrobiales bacterium
TGAGATCATCATGCGTCTTTTTTTATCATATTCCTCTAATAGTGCCGCAACACATTTGGAATAATTTATATCTTTCATCTCTTTATTATGAGATTTTAATATCGGCCCCCATTTTACCACAGCTATCGAGCCTAATTTAAGCGGCAAGCCTTGCACCAAAACAAGTGCGCCACCAATAATTTCATCTCCAGCATAAAATAGCACCGCCTCACAATTAACACTAGGCCAGCGATTTTTAGAAAACACATATAATTGCTCTTGAACAACACCGTCAAAACAAGCAATTTCTTTGTCCCATTGCTCACCGCTTATATGTTTGATGCTCAACTTACTCAGAATTTCATCACTAAGAACAGTACTGTTTACTGGCTTAGGATTAACATCAGCTCTAGCAATAATCATTTCACTATTAAAAGTCATTTTATTCATCAAATTATTTTAATTAAAGGCAATATATATTGCTTTAGCTAATCAATTCTCTATTGTTTGCCTAGAGTTGGAAATAACTGACTATATAGTAACTAAAGTATGAGTAAATAAATGGATCTAATAGTTTTATCATGGATTTGATTCTTGGTGCTGGCATTGTTGGAGTAAGTACCGCCCTGCATTTACAAGCAAGAGGGCGCAATGTTGCTTTGCTTGATAAAAATGGGGTGGGCAATGAGGCAAGTTTTGGCAATGCTGGACTAATTGAGCGCACCGACCTTTTGCCTCGCACTTTTCCACGAGATATCTCCGAGATACTTCGTTATGCGTCAAATTCTGACCCACGACTACGCTATGATTTAGCAAATATTATTGCGCTTGCTCCTTGGCTTATGCGCTATTGGCATAATTCAAATGCTAATAATGTAAGAGCAATAGCAAGGAATATTTCTCCGCTTTTTGTAAAATGTCTTGATGAACATCATGAGCTAGCAAAATTAGCAAATATCTCAAAAATGATAAAACCTGATGGCTGGCTACAACTCTCAAGAGATGGAGCAACTTATAAAAATGCGATGATTGGTGTTGAGCGAGCAAAGCGTGCTGGCATGAAAGCTAATGTTTTAGATAGCGCTCAAATAGCAAAAAAAGAGCCAGCTCTAAACGAAAAATTTGCCTTTGCCATTCATTGGCAAGATTCAGCGTCTATTTCTGATCCCTCAACATATGTAAAAAAGCTCTATGACTTGTTTGTTGCAAATGGCGGTGCGATGATTAATGGCGACGCTAGAAACCTTCAACAAGCCGAAAATGGCTGGCAGTTACAAGCTGATATTGGTAATATTTTTGCAGACAATGTTGTAGTTGCACTTGGCGCTTGGTCGGGCGATATTTTTAAACGATTTGGCTATAAAATTCCCTACGCAGTTAAGCGTGGTTATCACATGAATTATGATTACAAAAAAAATGGCCGCCTAAAAATTCCTATTGTTGATATGGATAATGGCTTTGTACTTGCCCCAATGAAAAATGGCACACGCCTATCTAGCGCCATAGAACTTGCCCATCGAGATAAAAAGCCAACCCCCCATCAGTTAAAAAAGATCGAGCCAATCGCTCAATCCATGCTCAATCTAGGTGAATGTCAGATTGATAAACCGTGGCTTGGCTCACGCCCCTGCACTGCTGATATGATGCCAGTAATTGGCAGAGCACCTAACCATAAGGGACTATGGTTTAATTTCGGGCACGCCCATCACGGCCTCACACTTGGCCCAATAAGCGGAAAAATATTAGCGCAAATCATGGTTGATGAAGAGCCTATCGTTAGCCCAAGAGCCTTCTCACCTGCAAGATTTGTCTAAAGCTGTAATTAATGTGCTCACCAATTCAGCATTACCTCTTGCTAAGCGCCCATCAGGCAAAAAGTGATTATTCTCAAATCCTACCCTACAATCACCTCCTGCTTTTGCTGACGCCAACAAGCAATTCAATTCATTTTGACCAAAAGCACAGACCATAAATTTGCTCTGCTCCTTAAGGCCACTTTGTTCTAGGGCGCTCAAAAAAGTCAACAAATCACTGGGAGTAGAAGTTTGATTTTTGGAATATCTGCCAAGCACAAAAAGCATTGATAGTTTTTCTGAAGGAACAATATTCTTGGAAATCAAATCAGATAATAATAAAATTTCGTCAGGCGAATAGATGATATGTTGCAAATCTATCCCCTTTTCACTTGCCTGCCAATAGAACTCTCTTTGTGCACTAGTATCACCATCACTCATCATTTCACGCAAAGCAACAGAAACAGCCTTTGGCTTAACCTGCCTTACAAGCTCTCTTTGCTCAGATGGAGAATATTGTCCAACAGCCTCAGTCGTTATTTGCACCACCATTTTTGGCACAGTTTTTGCAAGTTCATCGATAAGCTCTCTATAAAGCCCAGCATCTAAAATATGCTTGCCTTGTTCATCACGCACATGAGCATGAACTGCACCAGCTCCAGCTTTATAACAAGCAACAGCACTCGCAACTATTTCATCAAGAGTAATTGGCAATTCCAAATGGTCTTTTTTATTCTTTCTTGCTCCATTTGGAGCAACCATAATAAATACTTTCTTATCGCTCATAAAACGCCAGTCTGCTTAAGAATGGTTTGTAAAGTAATATCTTTTGCCAACCAACAATAATTGGAGACAGCCCAAAACACCCCTGATACTCTTAATAGCCATACGGCTCAATCTAATCACGTATCACATAAACCGATTGCTTAGCATGGCGCACAACTCGTGCGGCATTTGGCCCAAGCAAATAATCCTTAAGATCAGGTCTGTGCGCTTCCATAATAATCAAAGAGCAACCTAGCTTGTCAGCTGTACTCATAATTTTTTCATAAATAGAGCCTTGAACAACATGACGTTTCATAGCTGATGGATCGCTTGCATCTTCCTCAATTACTTTTTTCAAATTCGATTTTGCCAACTTAAAGTTTTTTTCCTCAAATCCTTCAGGAAAATAAGAACCAACAATCGGCATCGAAAAAGTAGGAATAACTGTTACAACATGCAATGTCGCACCATCATTTTTTGCTAATTTTTCAGCTATTTGAATTGCTTTTTTGTTCGATCCAGAGCTTTCGCCAAGATCCAAAGCTAACATGTAATTTTTACTCATTGTTATCTCCCTTCACAATTGGTTTTCCCCAAAACGCTGGTACTGTCTGACGGCGACGTTGGAAAAATACTACTATCCCTAATAATAACAGAGCAGGCAGATAGAATAATTCCTTAGGCAAACGCTTGGCTGGAGATTTAACAGCTTCAACTACAACTGGATCATCACCGTAATAATCAAAATTCGCCAATCTATTTGCAAAAGGCGTTCCAGTAAACGGCTCATCAAGCAATACTTTATCACCTTCAATCATAATCGTTAAACCAGCATCACTAAGCCTTGTTGCGCCGTCTGCATCACCTACAATAGGTAGAGCAATGGTTGTTGATGTGGTTAAGCCAGTATCAAAATCAGGACCACTAATAACAAATCTCATTTCAGATCCATCAGGCGCATCGCTTACACTTTGCTCAATAACTACAGGATTAGTTTCTTCAAATGGTGGCTGTACCCTATCTAAGAAGAAACCTGGTCTAAATAACATAAAGGCTATCAAAACTAATAATAGCGACTCCCATAGTCTAGATTTCGCAATGAAATACCCTTGCGTGCCTGCGGCAAATAGCAACATGGCAATCGTTGCTACAATGAACACCATTATACCTTGTGTAAAAGTAACATCAATCAACAATAGATCCGTGTTAAAGATAAATAGGAACGGCAGGGCAACTGTTCTAAGAGAATAAAAGAATGCCACAAACCCTGTTTTAATCGGATCTCCCCCCGAAACGGCAGCTGCCGCAAACGAGGCTAAGCCCACCGGGGGCGTGACATCCGCCATTATACCGAAATAGAACACGAATAAATGCACAGCAATTAGCGGCACAATAAGACCGTTCGCCGCACCAAGTTCAACAACAACCGCCGCCATCAAAGATGAAACCACGATATAATTAGCCGTTGTTGGTAATCCCATGCCCAAAATAAGCGAAAGTATGCCCACAAAGATAAGCATTAATATCAAATTACCACCTGATATAAATTCAACCAATTCGGCCATCACCTGACCAACGCCAGTTAGTGTAACCGTACCAACGATAACACCAGCGGTAGCAGTTGCGATACCAATACCGATCATATTTCTTGAGCCAGCAATCATGCCATCCACAAGATCCATAAAACCAGCTTTCATTTCTACCGCTAAATTACCGCTTTTTCTAAAAATTGCTTTTAGCGGTTTTTGCGTCAGCAAAATAACAACCAGTAATAATGAAGCCCAAAAAGCTGACAATCCCGGTGATTTTCTCTCAATCATCAGAAACCAAACTAAAACAACAATCGGCAAAATATATTGTAAGCCAGTAGTTTTCACATCGTCATAGACTGGCAGTTCAACAATTTCTGCATTTGGATCGTCCATTTCAAGGTCAGGCTTTTTCGCCGCAACAAACACCAAAGCAATATAAGCAACGAAAACACACACTGCTAGTATTGGTGCCGCTGCATCGCCAAACGCACCACGCATCCAACCAATGCCATAATATATTCCAAACGCTAAAGCGCCAAAAATCGCAAACCCTAAAAAGGTAGAAATTAGTTTTTGCATAAGCGATTTTGCCGCCATAACAGGCTTCGGTAATGCCGACATACCTTTTTTCAGTGCTTCAAGATGCACAATATAAAGTAAAGCAATATAAGAAATAACCGCTGGCAAAAGCGCCGCTTTAATAACTTCAATATATGGAATGCCCACATACTCCACCATTAAGAAAGCCGCCGCCCCCATCACTGGAGGCATTAATTGCCCGTTTACCGAAGAAGCAACTTCAACCGAGCCAGCTTGCTCAGGCGTAAAACCAACTCTTTTCATAAGCGGAATAGTGAACGTGCCTGTTGTAACAACATTAGCAATCGAAGAACCTGAAATAAGTCCAGTCATAGCCGAGCCAACAACCGCCGCTTTTGCCGGACCACCACGTAAGTGACCCAAGAGCGAGAAAGCAATTTTAATGAAATAATTGCCAGCCCCTGCTTTATCAAGTAATGAGCCAAACAACACGAACAAGAACACAAAGCTAGCTGAAACCCCAAGCGCAATACCAAACACACCTTCAGTAGTCAGCCACATGTGGCTCATAGTTTTTGAAATACTCGCTCCCTTCCATTTTATAACTTCTGGAATAAAGGCTGCCGAGCCAAAAAATACATAAATCAAAAATATTATCGCAACAATCGCCAAAGCTGGCCCTAGCGCTCGTCTTGTTGCCTCCAGCAAAATAATCATACCAACTACTGCCATCCATATTTGATATTGCTCAGGCAGTCCTTGCGCACCAGTATTTGCTAAAGTCTCATAGGCATAAAACGCATAACCAGCACAAATTGCACCAATAGCACCAAATATCCAATCAAAAATTGGAATTCTATCACGGGACGAGTTTTTGAAAGCTGGATAGACCATAAAGGCAAGAAATATAGCAATAGCTAAGTGAATAGAGCGAGTTTGTGTATCATTTAGCACAGGAATGAAAGAGCTAAAAAATGGGGTGAAGGGTAAAGGCGAGGCAATCCACATTTGAAATGTTGCCCAAAATAGAGCAATACCCGCAATCATTTTACCAACTGGTCCTGCGGGGTTTCTTGCCCCAGAATCCGTTGACGCAACTAGATCTTCTAGTTCTTGATCACTCATTTGAGTGTTTTCTTGTGCTTTATCCTCAGCCATTTATTCCCCCTCCCAAGAAAATAGTAAATTTTAAAAATGATAATTTTGAATATGGTATTTTTGAAAAAACATATTCAAAATTATTTTCATAAATAAAACGATGGCGCAATTTCTTGCGCCATCGCTAAAAAATCTAAAAACTAGTCTAGACCGTTTTCTTTATAATACTTCATAGCACCAGAGTGAATTGGAGCTGAAAGACCATCTTTAGCCATTTGTTTTGGATCAAGATTTGCAAATGCTGGGTGAAGTTTACGGAATGCATCGATATTATCGAACACTGCGCTAACTATTGCATAAACAACTTCATCAGAAACAGCAGTTGAACTTACAAATGTTGCACCAACACCAAATGTTTGTGTATCGTTGTCGTTTCCACGATACATGCCACCAGGAATAGTAGCTACACGATAATAATCATTATCAGCGATTAGTTTTTCAACTTCTGGTCCTGTTACTGAAACTAGAACACTCTCACAAGATGTTGTTGCTTCTGAAATTGAGCCAGATGGGTGACCAACTGTATAGATCATTGCGTCAATTTTATTATCGCAAAGTGCTTGTGATTGCTCACTTGCTTTAAGTTCAGATGCAAGAGCAAAGTCTGCATTTGTCCAACCAAGCGCATTCATTAGAACTTCCATAGTTCCACGTTGTCCAGAGCCCGGATTTCCGATATTAACACGCTTGCCTTTTAGATCAGCAAAGGTCTTAATTCCTGCATCAGCACGAGCTACAACAGTAAATGGCTCAGCGTGAACTGAGAATACAGCACGAAGACCTTCAAAAGGCCCCTGATCTTTAAATTTTGATGTGCCATTATATGCGTGATATTGCCAATCAGATTGTGCAACACCAAACTCTAACTCGCCAGCGCGAATTGTATTGATATTATAAACAGAACCACCAGTTGATTCTACTGCACAACGAATGCCAGTTTCTTTACGGTTTTTATTAACCAGACGGCAAATAGCGCCACCTGTTGGATAATAAACGCCAGTAACACCACCAGTACCGATTGAGATAAATTGCTGCTGCGCTGTTGCGCCAAAGCTAAAGCCACTCATAGCAACAGCTGCTAGAGCGCCTATAATTAGTTTTTTCATGTAGTCCTCCAAAAAATATACACTTATTAAATTTATTGTTTTTATAGTACTGCCAATTCAACGCATCACAATGCTTAAGAGTCAAGTAGTTAAGAGAAAACTTACAAATTTATTGGGTATTTTGGTAAAGATTCAGCAATATTTCAACTTCTTGGCTAGAACCAAGCACAACAGGCACACGCTGATGTATATTTGTCGCCCTTATTTCTCTTATCGGCAAAGAATTAGAAATCGCCATTCCACCAGCATTTTCAACCAACATAGCCATTGGGTTTGCTTCGTATAAAAAACGCAACTTACCGTTTTCACTTCCCTTTTTATCCATGCTAGGGTAGATGAAAACCCCACCATGCATAAATATACGATGCACATCAGCTACCATTGAGCCAGCCCAACGCATATTAAAGTTCTTTTTGCGTTTCCCTTGCTCACCCAATAAACATTGCTCAATATATTTAGCTATCGCACTATCCCAAAAGCGCTGATAAGACATATTAATCGCAAATTCATTGCTCTGTTTGGCAATAGAAACATCACCACCATCAACCAATAAAAATTGCTGCTGTTTTTCGCTTAGAGCAAACATAGCCACCTTGTTGCCAACGCTCACCATCAACAAACAAGCAGGGCCATAAATAAAATAGCCAGCCGCTTTTTGATTTCTACTAGCGCTTAAAACATCGCTTGAAGTAATATTTTTAGAATTACTAGCAAGTTCAAGCACCGAAAAAATAGTGCCTATTATACCATTATTATCAATATTTGACGAACCATCAAGCGGATCAAAACACACCGCCAAATTTGCATTTTCGCTTTTATTTGAGTTTTGAATGACCTCGTCAATTTCCTCAGAAACCATTGCACTAACAGATGAAACTGTAAGCAAATCAGCAACCATGAGATCATTGGTAATAATATCGAGGTCTTTTTGCACTTCGCCTTGTACATTAGTTTGACTACTTGCGCCAATTAGCCCATCAAGCGGCGCATCATTGACGATTTTAGCAATTCCTGTGCAAGAACTTGCAATAGTCAATAGGATATCAGAAACACCCTTACTTGCCCCCTGCCCTTTTATCCAATCTTTTAGCGTTTGCTTTTGCAATTAAAACCTAACCTTTAGTAGTATCATATAGACCGCCTGCATAACGATCTGCCATTGTTTGTAATGATACTGGTTTAATCTTGTCCGCCATGCCAGCGCAACCAAAAATCTCATTGCGCTTAGCACAAAGATTAGTCGCACGTTCACGACCCGGAGAAAGAATAGCACGAACATCAAATGATGATCGGTTTTCATCAAGAAATTTACGAATAGAACCAGTCATTGCCATACGAATATCAGTATCAATATTGATTTTACGAACACCCGATTTAATGCCACGCTCAACTTCTTCTAAGGGCACTCCAAAAGTCTCAGGAATAAAACCGCCATGCGCATTTATAAGTTGCTGCAATTCTTCTGGTACGCTTGAAGCGCCGTGCATTACAAGATGGGTATTTGGAAGGCGTTCGTGAATTTTTTCAATCACACTCATTGCCAAAATATCACCACTTGGACGACGAGAGAATTTATATGCACCATGCGAAGTGCCAACAGCAACCGCTAGTGCATCAATACCAGTAGCACGCACAAATCTTTCAGCTTCTTCGGGATCAGTTAAAAGCATATCTTTTCCAAGTTTGCCATCAAATCCATGCCCGTCTTCTTTTTCCCCCTCGCCCGTTTCAAGCGAGCCAAGCACCCCAATTTCCCCTTCAACAGAAATTCCACGTGAGTGCGCAAGTTCAACAACATTAGATGTCACTTCAGCATTATAATCAAAGTCAGATGGAGTTTTAGCATCTGCCATTAAAGAGCCGTCCATCATAACTGATGAAAACCCAAAATCCATCGCAGATGAGCAAGTGCTAAGATCATTACCATGATCAAGATGCAAGCAAACTGGCAAATGCGCATAGCGCTCAATCGCTCCCATGAATAAATGTTTTAATATAGTATCATCAATATATTTTCGAGCCGAGCGAGAGGCTTGCAACAAAACGGGTGAATTTGTTTTGTCAGCCGCCGCCATTACCGCTTGTAAAGTTTCAAGATTAGTAATGTTAAAAGCGGGCATTCCATAACCATGCTCTCCAGCATGATCAAGTAATTGTCTAAGCGAAATAAGAGCCATTATAAACCTTTCTATATATTCTAATTTGACTAAGCAATTTTGCGCCTCTGCGGGCTACCTAGCGAATAATCACTATTATCAAGTGACATTTTCCTAAAATTATCAGCAAATAATTGCGCTAATTTTGCCGCTTGCGCATCATAAGACGCACCGTTCTCCCAAGTTTGGCGTGGGTTCAAAATTTTAGCATCAATCCCCTCAATAAAGGTTGGTACTTCAAGCCCAAAATTTTCATCACTACGACAATCAACATTATCAAGCGCACCGCTAAGTGCCACTTCAAGCATTGCCCGTGTATCTTTAAGTTTCATGCGATGCCCAACCCCATAAGCACCACCAGTCCAGCCAGTATTTAGCAACCAACAATTAGCACCACTTGATGCAAGCCGTTGCCTTAGCAAATCACCATAAACAGTTGGCATACGTGACATGAAAGGCGCACCAAAACAGGTAGAAAAAGTTGCTTGCGGCTCGGTTACACCACGCTCAGTTCCTGCAACTTTTGCCGTATAACCTGATAGGAAATAATATACCGCCTGCTCTTTAGTTAAGCGAGCAATAGGAGGCAAAACGCCAAACGCATCAGCGGTTAAAAGCACAACATTTTTTGGCGTTGAAGCAACTCCACTTTCAACCCTATTAGCAATGGCATTAAGCGGATAAGCAATGCGTGTGTTTTCTGTTAGGCTAGAATCAGCATAATCAGGCTCGCCCGTTGCTTCATCAATCACCACATTTTCTAAAATAGCACCATCATGTTGCGCCGCCGCATAAATTTCAGGCTCAGATTCTTTACTTAAATTAATAGCCTTTGCATAACAACCACCCTCTAAATTAAAGATGCCATTTTCACTCCAACCATGCTCATCATCACCAACTAGCGCACGATCACTCGAGGCAGAAAGCGTTGTTTTGCCAGTTCCAGACAACCCAAAAAACAAAGTGCTGTCACCCTTAGGCCCAACATTTGCTGAACAGTGCATTGGCATAATATTGCTATCTGGCGCATGATAATTAAATAGTGAAAACACAGATTTTTTAATCTCACCAGCATATTGCGTGCCACAAATCACTACAATATTACGAGAAAAATCAAGCGCAATACAAGTTTCAGATTTAGAGCCATGACGACTTGGGTCAGCCAAAAAGTCTGGCGCATGAACAATGCTTACATTAGCAGAAAAATCTCTTAAATCAGATTGTCTTGGACGAATAAGCAAATTGCGAATAAACAGAGCGTGCCAAGCATTTGGTGTAAAAACCTCAACTTGATATCTGTTATCTTTATCGGCACCTGCAAATAATTGCTGCTCAAATATTTCTTTACCAGATAGGTGCTCAATGGCATCATTGAGCAAAATATCAAAACTCTCAGTACTCATAATATTGGTATTGTCCCACCAAACCTTATCTCTTGTCTTATCATCTTTGACGATAAATTTATCACCAGCTGAACGACCAGTAAACTTACCTGTGGTCATAGCAAGTGCACCAGTAGATAATTGCCTAGCTCCTTGTTTTTTCGCTAAACCAATAAGTGAAGAAGTCACGTTATTGCCATGAACTCGTGAAGCATTTTTTAAGATTGAAGCGGAGATTGTGCTATTATTAAGCGAAACACTCATAGTTTTTTCCCAGAAATATTGACTAAAAAATATTGACTAAAATAAAATATAGCCCTTAGTAATAATTAACTCAAAGTAATAATTAACTCAAAATGCATTTTTGCATACGTATGCAAAAACTGACTTGGCGAGAGGCATAAATGCTTTTGCATACGTATGCAAGAATAATATTTACCAAAGTCAAATTTATTAAATTTAGTGTTAATAAGTATTGCATCTATAGCTTTGTTGAACCTCGAATAATCAGTTGCCCCTCAACTTCAATATGCATGGCTCGCCTGCTAGATTCAGAATTCATTTTTTCAACAATCTCAATCGCCGCTTTTGCCAGCGCACCAGCTGGTTGCGAAAATGTTGTTAAATCATATGCTAAATGACTGGCCTCTGGCACATCATCAACCCCAATAATTGAAACTTCATTGGGCACATTAAGATTAAACTCACGCTTTGCTACATCTAGCACCGAAAACGCCATATAATCAGATGCACAAAAAATTGCGTCAGGTCGGTTTTTTGTCGATAATAATTTGCGAGCCGCATTTGCCGCACCCGAAAAACTATATTCACCATATTCTATTGGCACATTTTTTATGCCGCTTTTTGCCAAGTGCTCAATGAACCCATCTTGACGCATTTGGCTGGTACTAGAAGTTTTCGAGCCAGCAACAAAAGCAAATTTCTTATGTTTAGTTTTTAGCAAATGCTCAGCCGCCACTTCCCCTGCTCTATGGTTCTCACCCCAAACTGTTGAAACGCCAGCAATTTTGCTGCCTCGGTTTATCTGCACAATCGGCACACCTGCCTTTTTACATTGCAAAGCTAATTCAGGAGACGCCATAGTTGCCGTCATAATCAGCGCATCAACCTGATAGCTAAGCGCCCTTTCAAGCATTGGGTCAGTTTCATCATCACTTGGAGAAGTAAACAATAATATATGCTTTCCAATCTCTCGTAATTGTGAAGATAATTGTTGCGCTACATTTGCATAAAACGGGTTTTCAAGATTAGAAATCGCCAGCGCAATAATGTTAGATTGGTTTGTTGCTAACGAGCGAGCCATAAGGTTTGGCTGATAACCAAGCTCTTTTGCAGCTTGTAAAATTTTCTCACGGGTTTTTTGAGCAATGCTCGCCCCTTTAGTATAAGCACGAGAAACCGCAGATTGGGAAACCCCGGCCAATTTCGCAACATCGCTTTCTGTTGGCGCACGCCGACTACCAAGTTTTTTACTCACCACACAAACCAATCAGTTAAAATCATAATCATGCAAATAATAATGCCTAAGGTCAAATTGTAAATATTAGTTTTTCTAATTCAGATAATCATTTCGCTTTTAATTTGCTTATATTTTTTATAAAAGAGAATCAAACCAACTTGGAATAAAAAGATGCAAATAAGTGAATTTTCAACTAGCCTAATGCAATGGCTTAATGCCAATTCTTGGGGCTTCATAACTGCCATCATTGTTTTAATCGTTGGCTGGGCATTATCTCGATATTCGGTCAAAGCAATTAACAAGCTTGTTGAAAAAACTCCCAAGATCGACAAAACAATAGCGCCACTTCTCTCACAACTAGTACGTTATGCTATTTTAATTGTTACACTTATTATTGTGCTTAATCAGTTTGGTGTTGCAACGACTTCTATGCTTGCGGTGCTTGGTGCTGCTGGCTTGGCAATAGCCTTAGCATTGCAAGGCACACTGTCAAATGTTGCCGCTGGCGTTATGCTTATTTGGCTACGTCCATTTTCAATAGGAGATTATATCAATGCTAATGGCATAGAGGGAACGGTCAAAGAAATTGGACTTTTCTCAACCAAATTCAAAACTGCAGATGGTGTTTATATTTTTGTGCCTAATTCACAAATTTGGTCTTCTTCAATCACTAATGAAGATAAACTACCCAATAGACGAGTTAATATAAAAATTGGCATTGCTTATGAGGCAAATATTGAAAAGGCGAGAAAGATATTATTAAAAATTGCGGCAAACGAAAAAAGAGCACTTAAAAAACCAGCCCCTGCCGTCTATGTTGATAGTTTAGGCGATAGCGCAGTTATTCTCACCTTTCGCACTTGGGTAAAATCTTCTGATTTTTATTCAGTCCGCTTTGCTTTTAACGAACAAATAAAATTAGAATTTGATAAAGCAGGCATTGAAATTCCTTATAATAAGTTGGACGTAAATATCAATTCCAACTCATAGCTAGACGTTTCCCCTAACACGTAGTAAGCTCTCTTGAAAATTCTTTGGGAGGGGAAAATGAGAACTAATAATCAAACAACTTTGTTTGGCGCATTACTTGATGCACGCAAAAAATATGGCGCAAAACATATTGTTTTAGAAGATGCAGAACGCCAACCAATCAATTATGATAGGCTGGTGCTTGGCGCAATAATTTTGGGCAAAAAAATCGCCGCCCTTACCGAGAAAACGGCGGGGGTGTCGGGGAAACATCCAACAGATGCGACGGCGACAAGGGTAAGAGAAAATGTTGGCGTTTTATTGCCAAACGTAAATGGCGTAGCGGTAACATTTTTTGCCCTTAGCGCTTATGGTCGAGTGCCAGCAATGCTCAATTTTTCTGCAGGGCTACGAAACATAAAAGCCGCCTGCAAAGCCGCCAATATCAAAACAATCCTCTCCTCACGTAAATTTATCGAAAAGGCAGAACTTGGCGATTTAATCACAGGCCTAGAAGAAGTGGTCAATATTATTTGGCTTGATGATGTTAAAGAAAGCATTGGCTTAGGCGATAAATTGGGCGGGTTATTAACCGCCAAAATGGCAAATAGTTTTTACGCCAAGCAAAATATTAAGCCAACTGATATTGGCGCAATTCTTTTCACTTCAGGCTCAGAAGGCGTACCAAAAGGAGTTGTGCTTAGCCATTCAAACTTGATAGCCAACACCAATCAGATTTATGCTCATACCAAATGGGATAAAGACGACAAAATATTCAACCCGCTACCAGTGTTTCATTGTTTTGGGCTAACCGCTGGCATGTTATTACCCATTCTTAAGGGCATGTATTGTTTCTTATACCCCTCACCCTTACATTATAAAATCATTCCGGGCTTGATTAAAAAGGTCAAAGCCACAGTCCTGTTCGGCACTGATACTTTTCTAACAGGCTTTGCCCGCTCGGCAAATGAAGGCGATTTTGATAGTTTACGTTTTATCATTGGCGGCGCAGAACGACTAAAACAGCGCACTCGTGATTTATGGCAAGAAAAATATAATCTTGAGCTTTGCGAAGGCTACGGCGCAACGGAATGCGCACCCGTTATTTCGTGCAACACGCTTGAACATAACCAACATGGCTCAGTCGGCAAAATGGTTTGTGATATCGAACATCGGCTTGAGCCAGTTAAGGGGCTTGATGAGGGGGGTCGTTTATTTGTGCGTGGCGAAAATATTATGCAAGGCTATTTTCGAGTAGAAAACCCAGGCGAACTAGAACCACCAAAAGATGGCTGGCACGATACAGGCGATATTGTCACCATTGATGACGAGGGCTACGTAACCATAAGAGGGCGAGCAAAACGCTTCGCAAAAATCGGCGGAGAAATGGTGTCTCTCGCTGGAGTAGAAGCCTACGCCTCAATCCTTTGGCCAGAACACACCCACGCAGTTGTTGGCATTGAGCATAAAAGCAAAGGCGAACAATTAGTGCTAATAACAGATCACGATGAAGCCAACCGCCACGGCCTTTCCGTATGGGCAAAAGATCATGGAGTGCCAGACCTATACATACCAAAAAAATTCGTATTCGTAGAAGAAATCCCAATGCTGGCAACGGGTAAAACCGATTATGATGAATTGGGCAGGTTAGCAGGGAAATGAATCTTCCCCCTCCCCCTTGCGGGGAGGGTTGGAGTGGGGGTTAGGATAAAGCGTGGGGGCAAAAAATGAAAAACATATTCAAACTAATAGCAACAATCTCAATCCTAAGCCTTGCGGCTTGTTCAACTTTTACTAACCCCCAAAGAGGATATTTTGACCAAAGAAAAATAAGCGATAATATTTATCAAGTCATCGCCTTTAACAATAAGAGCAATTCAGTTGAGCTAATAAAAACCGCCGCCATGTATAACGCCGCAAGAATAACAATAGAACAAGGGAAAAAACGCTTCATCATTTTAAACGAAGATTTCAAAACCACCAAGAAACTAAAAATAGATTTTGAAGATGAAGGCGAAATAGATAGGATAAAAGAAGATGGCTATATCGTAATTGATGAAGGCAATGAGAACATAAAAACCAATATAAAAAGCATTTTACTAATTGAGCTAATTGACGAAAAAGACCCCCGATATAGCGATG
>JAMONS010000029.1 GCA_027065555.1 Hyphomicrobiales bacterium
AACTCCTCCCATCCGCTCTCTCACAATCTGCAATCCCAAATGGCCAACCCTCACATTGTTCGGGTGAAACCCTTTGCCATATCACTCACCACAAGCAGCGCCTCAGTGCCCGTGACCTGCCGCTAAATTTATCCAGCCTGAACTAGGTGTTTGGTTCCATAAAGAGGTAGTATGATATTGCAGAGGATAATTGTCACATCACAAAAACCAGGATAAATGGAAGCTTCAAAAAGAAGGTGCCGATAGAGCAATCAGGTTATCAGAAAATAAGGCCGAAGCTATTGCATATATACGTGACTACATGGCCAACAAGGTTTGCTCAATAAAAATTTATAAGGGGCTGTCCTAGATAACGCATAAAAAGTGTTATAAAGGGCATCATGAGAAAGAGCAAATTAAGTAAGCATAAACAGTCAAAATTACTTGAGCATTTTGTTGCAGGAACGACTGCTAGATGTGCCGCAAACTTGATAGGCTAAACAAAAGCACTGGTGCATATTATTTTCATCGCCTACGTGAAATTATAGCTTATAAATTAGACTTAGAATCCCATGAAGTTTTTGATGGTGAGATAGAAGTTGATGAAAGTTACTTTGGGGGACGCAGAAAGGGCAAGCGTGGACGTGGTGCAGCAGGCAAAGTGCCTGTTTTTGGGCTGTTAAAGCGTGGTGGAAAGGTTTATACAAAGATTATTCCTGATGCTAAGCTTGCCCCGTTGTAAAACGGGGTCTGCAACTTTAATGCCAATTATTCAGCGTAAAGTTATCCCTGATAGCATAGTTTATTCGGACTGTTGGCGTGGCTATAATGTGCTTGATGTCTCTGATTTTCGTCACTATCGGATTAACCATTCAAAGCTGTTTGCTGATAGGCATAATCATATCAATGGTATTGAAAACTTCTGGAATCAAGCTAAGCGCCATATGCGTAAATTTAATGGTGTTCCAAAGGAGAATTTTGGTCTATATTTAAAGGAATGTGAGTGGCGTTTTAATAACCCTAACCCACAAACGCAATTAAAACAAATTAAACAATGGGTTAAACAATATTTAAACTAGTTATCTAGGACAGCCCCATTTATAAATAAAATGAAAAGTTTCGAGAAGAAAGAGGACTTAACAACGCAGAAACGATCCACCTGAATCTAAGAGATAATCTCTTGCACGACGTAATAGAAATCTACAAGTGCTACTCAGACAAATGAAATTTATCCTTTGATTACCAGGGATTTGCAATTACAGCTCAATTGTTTCGCACCAGTGCCCATCTATACCCCCATGGTGCGCCATTAGCACTTCTTAGTGAGAGAATCGAATTAGACGCCCGAAGCTCCGCTAGGAGCGTAGGGGGGCCTGCCAGAAATTATATATCTCACGCCACTCATGCTCCGATGAGAATAGCCTATATTGAAGCTTATAAGCCTTACGAGTTAGCATAAATGGAGCAGAGTTTAGAGCAAAATAAGCTAGCTTATCGTTCAGCTCTAATTCATCTAAAATACTTTATCTCTATTTAACGTGCTACACTCCAAACAATGAGAGAAAAATAATGTTTAATAAAACCAAGACAGTAATAATTGCGGCTCTTTTATCTCAACTGGGATTTTCAACTTTGCTTTTAGCCAATGAATTGCAACCTAGCCCTGTCCATTTTGAATCTGTTTCTTACCCTACTTATTTTCAAGTAACAGGTGTAGCTGCTGATGATATGTTACACATTCGCACAGAGCCAAACACTTCTGGTGAAATAGTAGGAGATTTAGCCAGCGATGCCGGCCCAATAGAGGTTTTATACAGCGAAAATGGCTGGGCTTATCTTTCCTCTGGCGAGAACATGGGCTGGGCCTCAAAAAGCTTTTTAACACAAATAGAATTACCAAAAATTGCCAATAGCGCCTTGCCTTTTGGTCTAACCTGCGGCGGTACAGAACCATTTTGGAGCATTAATATAAGCGATGAGAGCATAGAATTGAACCAGATGAATGAAGGCATTAGCAATTTTTCTATTATGGAGACTGGCGCATATACGGGTGATACGATAAGTTTTATTATAGCTGGCGCAGAGGGCAAAATGATAACCACCATTATTTCCAATGAGATATATGGCGACGGCATGAGCGACAAATATTATGGCCGCAAAATAAATATGCTACTTTCAACTCCTAATGGAACTAAGGGATATTTGGGTGCCTGCTCGGTGGAAGCAAACTAGGGCGGGTTGCCATTACCCAGCAAAAAAATAATAAAATAACATTTGTATTTAGTAAAAAACTCATTCAGAATAAAATACAACTAAGAACTCTCTTAGCCGCAGTTTTTAAGGTGAATTTTATGGAAAAAGCTAAAAAGCATATTGCATCAGAAAAAGAATTATCATTCCTAAAAAAAGTAGTGAACGCCAAATATGAACGCCAAACCATTACTGGATTAAGCAAATTCCTTGATAAGTCTGCGCCCCAAGACATGCACAATTTTTACTCTAAAGAGGAATTGCAAGCTATCACGGATCTGGACGGCACTGATAAAGATGTTCAGGCTCGTATGCCGATTAAAATCACCCGTCATTATTTTGATATAGCAAAAACCAGTAAAAGCATTCAAAATCTGGTAAAAGCCTCACCAAATGAAACTTATGATTTAGATGGGGCTGAGGATCCGGGCAAGCAAATGTCATTTTCTCCTGTTGAGGGGCTTATCCATAAATATGAGCTGGGTCTAATTTATGTTGCTTCAACTTGTTCTGCTCATTGTCGGTTTTGCTATCGAGAAGAGCTAATTGCTAAAAAAGAAATTGAGAGAGAAGACGGAACTTTTGCTGCAAAAGGTCTAGCGCAAATTAGCGAAATTGTTTCCTATATTAAACAGCATAATGAATTAGTTGAAAAAAATAACGGCACTCACCCAAAAACAGGGCGCAAGCAATTACGTGAGATTTTAATGTCTGGCGGCGATCCAATGGTGCTTGGCAACAAAAACATCGCCAAATGGCTGGCAGCATTAGCTGAGGCAGGGATTGACGCTATTCGCATTGGCACAAAAGAATTGGCATTTTTCCCTTTGCGTTTTGATGAAAGCTTTTTTGCCATGCTTGATGATTTTCATCAGGCCTACCCACATGTAAACCTAAGAATGATGATACATTTTAATCACCCTGACGAGTTTTTACAAAAAATGCCAAATGGGGATTATAAAACCAATGAGAGCGGTAATTATAAATGGATAGAGCCAACTCTTAGAGCTATTAAACAATTTGCCTCTCGCTCATGGATAAATATCGATAATCAAGCACCAATTATTAAAAATATAAATGATGATCCTGATGCTCTAAGAATTATGCAAAGAGAATTAAAATTCAAAGGAGTTGAAAACCATTATTTCTTTTGTGGGCGAGATATTGTTGGTCATAAAGCATTTAATGTGCCGATTGAAGAGGCATGGAATATATTAAACCTCTCACAAAAAGGGCTTTCTGGGGTTGAAACACATGCCCGCCTTTCTATCACCCACTATAAAGGCAAAATAGAAGTAGTCACCGTAACGAATGAGCCTATGGCTGGGGTTAAGGGCGCAGAAAATGGCGTGGTTATATTCAAGCTCTTACGCTCCTTTGCTGATGCAAAAGATCGCTATAAAGTAACAATAGTTGGTCGCAACCCTAAGGCGATTTGGTTTAGTGGTTATGATGATAGAGTGGTTTTTGACGAAGCTGGATTATATTCAATGTACGATATTTCTCTAAAGGAATAGCTATATGAGCAATCTAAATGAAACATCAAAAAGCGCCGCTCTTTATGAGCGGGCAAAAGAAGTAATGCCAGGCGGGTGCTCTAGAAATACTATTTTGCGCTCCCCTCACCCAATTTATGCAGATTTCGCTAAGGGCTGTTATGTCACCGATATTGAGGGCGTTAAACGAATTGATTTTGCTAATAATGTAGCATCACTAATTCACGGTCATGCGCACCCAAAAATTGTGGAAAAAGTAAATCAACAAATGGCAAAGGGTAGCGCTTTTTCTGTTGGTACAGAAGTTGAGATAAATTACGCCGAGCATATTTGTTCACGCAATACTGGCTTTGAGCAAATGCGTTTTGTTAATTCAGGAACAGAGGCAGTAATGTCAGCACTTAAGGCGGCACGGGCTTTTAGCGGGCGAGAAAAAATAGTTAAAGTTGAAGGCGCATATCACGGGCTTTATGATTATGCTGAAGTTAGCCAGTTATCTAACCCATCAAATTGGGGGCAAAAAAACCGACCCAACAGCAATCCAGTATCATTTTCAACGCCGCAAGGGGCGCTTGATGATGTGATTATTATTCCCTTTAATGATGAAGAAACAGCCATTACGATAATGAATGAATATGCCAGCGAAATCGCTTGTGTATTGATAGATTTATTACCGCATAGAATTGGTGTAATACCAGCGAACGATAGTTTTGTTAAAGCAATTCGCAAATGGACAAGCGATAATAATGCGCTAATGATTTGTGATGAGGTGATAAGTTTTCGCACAAATTATGGCGGCGCTCAGGAAAATTATGGCATCAATGCTGATTTAACTACTATGGGTAAAATACTCGGTGGCGGTTTTCCTGTTGGAGCATTAGCAGGGCGTGCCGATGTTATGGAGGTTATGAACCCGCTATCAAAGAGGTATTTATTTCCTCATTATGGTACATTTTCAGCCAATCCAATCACCATGAGTGCAGGTCTTATGGCAATGGAAATGTTTGATAGAGAAGCGCTAAAGAATATTAACAAGTTGGGCGATTATGCTCGCAAAGTAATATCTGAGGCAATAAAAAACGCTGATATTGCTGCGTGTGTTACTGGCATTGGTTCAATGTTTCGTATTCACCTAAAAGAAAAAGCACCAACCACATATCGTGATGCTTATATGAATGAAAAAGAAACTAAAGCCTTAAAGGCACTATTGAATTATTTATTTGATAATGGATTTATAATGGTAAATACCTGTACGGGCATTCTTTCAACCCCAATGGGTAAAAATGAAATTGATCAATTTGTCAAAACACTTGAAAATGGATTGCTTAGCATTAGAAATTTAATTTAAGATTTTTTAGAGTGTGGAACTATTAAAATGGAAAATAATCCTTGCATTATTTGTGTAGCTATAACTGGCTCTGTGCCTACAAAAGCTAACAATATTGCCGTTCCAACGACAATAGAGGAGCAAATTGAAAGCACTCATGAAAGCTTTGAGGCTGGCGCAAGCATTGCCCATTGTCACGTAAGAAATGACGATGAAACTCCAAGTTCTGATATAGAGAAATTTGCCTCTCTTAAAGATGGATTAGAAAAACATTGCAAAGGCATGATTATTCAGCTTTCAACTGGCGGACGCTCTGGCGCTGGTAAAGAACGTGGCTCAATGTTGCCTCTTGCCCCTGATATGGCTTCGCTCTCAGTTGGCTCAAATAATTTTCCAACCAGAACTTATGAAAACCAGCCAGATTTAGTTGATTATTTAGCCTCTGAAATGACTAAATATAATATCAAACCCGAAATTGAAGCATTTGATCTTTCACATATTTTTCAGGCAGTTAAAATGCAAAAAGATGGACGTTTAATTGCTCCTCTACACATACAATTTGTCATGGGAGTAAAAAACGCCATGCCAGTTGATAGCGAGGTATTTGATTTTTATGTTAAAACTGTAAAGCGCCTAAGCCCAAACGCAACATGGTGTGGGGCAGGAGTTGGCGCAAATCAAATAGTGCTAAATGAATGGTCGATTAAAGCAGGCGGACATACAAGAACAGGTCTTGAAGATAATATTCGTCTTGATAAAGATAATCTAGCACCATCAAATGCCGCCCTTGTTAAGCGTGCCGCAGAACTGTGCGACAAATATAACCGCCCCGTTGCCAGCTGGCAACAAGCCCGCAAAATTTTGCAATTACCACTAAAAACAAAGTACAATTAAACAAAAAAGGCCGACCAAATGGCCGACCTTAATATCTTCTCAAATATAAAACTAAGCGGCGGCTTCTTTGCCCTTGCCCTTTGCTTCAGTAGCTTCAGCACCGTTCTCAGATTTGACCTCTTCGCTTTTAGCAATACGAGAAACTTTCATATCAAGGCTCTTCTGAATTAATTCAACTGCTTCCGTGATAGTAATTTTATTCACAGTACCAATTTCACGACCCATACGATCCATTGCCTGTTCAAATAATTGACGCTCAGAATAAGATTGTTCTGGTTGCTCGCTTGAACGATAAAGATCACGCACAACTTCTGCAATAAAAATTAAATCGCCAGAATTGATTTTTGCTTCATATTCTTGCGCACGGCGAGACCACATAGTGCGCTTAACTCTTGCCCGAGCTGCAACTGTTGAAAGGGCTTTTGCCACCACTTCTTCATTTGCCAATTTTCTCATACCAACTGATTTTATCTTTGCTACAGGAACACGCAAAGTTAGCTTGTCTTGCTCAAAATAAATTACCAGCAATTCAAGTGTTAGTCCTGCAATTTCTTCACTATCTATTGAAGAAATTTTACCAACGCCATGCGCTGGATAAACTACAAATTCACCGGTCTTAAAACCAGCACGCTGTTGAGATTTTTTTACTGTTGCCATATGGCATACTCCTGACTTGATACGATAGGTATAAACCTATCTCCTGTTTATTCTCGTATTTACTGGCTCTTAAACATAAACCTATTTTTTGCAAATTTTTAAGGAGATCGTAAAAAACAATCCTCTCAAGCTTTAATTATTTGGGTTATATTGTTAGATAATGCTTTCACAATTAAAAAAAGACAACTTGCATATGTGGCACTATAACACATTTTTAACAAAAAATCAAAAGTCCATTTATTATCAATAAATTATACTTAATTTAGTCGCCCTCTCCGGGTTCTTTTGAAAAGAATTTTTCAAATTTACCCTCCATTCCGTCGTATTTTTCAGCGTCGGGCATTTGCTCACGGTTTTCAGTAATATTTGGCCAAATGGAGGCGTATTTTGTATTTATTTCAAGCCATGTCTCAAGACCAGATTCAGTATCTGGTTTAATCGCTTCAGCAGGACATTCAGGCTCGCATACTCCGCAATCAATACATTCATCAGGGTGAATAACTAACATATTTTCACCCTCATAAAAACAATCAACAGGACACACTTCAACACAATCAAGATATTTACACTTTATGCAATTGTCCACGACGATATAAGTCATATTTTTTCCTAAGTGAGTGCAGCTTATAAACACTAATAATGATTTTTTACATTATTTGCTTAGCTATATTGTTTTTAGCAAAAGAGCAAGTATTTAAGGCAAAAGGTCAATCACAAGCCTAAAACTCTATTGTAAATCTATGATTTAATTTTTAGAGCGGCAAGTGCTGCAAATGGTGAATCTTTGTCAAATGATTTAGGTTTTGGTTTTTTCTTGAAATTAGCACCTTTTTGTTTGTTATCTTTATAAGGTTTTTTATTATTTCCTTTGTTTTTAGAATTTGCAAACCTATTATTCACTTTATGTTTATTGGTATTATCCTTATTAACTTGCCGCTGAAAGTTAAAAAACCAAATCTCATCAAATTGCTCTATTTGCGCTTCACTATTTTCATCAGCTTTATTTTCGTTTTCTTTTTCTGATTTATCATTCTTTATATCTGTTGGGCTTTCTCCATCAATCTTTGCCAACGAAACAACATCATCATTTATTTTTGCTTCTTCTTTTGGAGTTTCTTCCTTAACAATTTCTTCTTTTGCAACTTCTTGAATTTTTGTACGCTCAACTCGATAACCAAGAGATGTTAAAACTGATGAAAAATCAGCGCCCGCACAACCAAGTAATGATGTCATTTCAACATTTACACGAAAACCATTTTTAGGCGCAGCGCCGACTGGCAATTCACTTGCTTGCTCACCCTGATATTTATCTGCATCAAGTGCAATAAGCGGCCTTATTAAATCAGCTAAGCGTTCTAAAATATCAATACGAACCGCTCGGTTACCCGCAACCTTAAACCCGCCAATTTCATATAATTGCTTATTAATCGCTGGATTAATCTCAACTGAAGTACGCCCAGAAAGAATAATATGCGCTAATTGTGCTAACCCCTCTTCTTGGGTTTCTTCTTGCATTTCTTCTTGTGAAGCATCATCATTTTGTAGCGCCCAAAGAATAAGCAATAATTCTCGTGGGGCTGGCTTTAATGTAAGCGGCAAATAAACATGATAAGCCCCAAACTTTATGCCAAAACGACGTAATTTTGCACGCACATCTTGATCAAGTCCTTTGACAATATTTACAACTTTTTGACGGGCAACAATTCCATAATTATCAAAAATATGCGTACATAATTCAAGCGCCAAACCATCAATTTCATGTGGCTTTTTAAGTGCCAAAATAAGTTCGAGCAAAGAATTAATATGATGGCGCAACCAAAGATTAAGCCGCCCCTCAATATTTTTAATATTCTCAGCACAAATTTGATCATCAGCTAATAGAATAATCTTAGGAAAATACCTATCTTCCCCCTTACTCAAGCTGGCAATTTTTTCGCCCTTCCATCGTAAAGATCCATCAGTGCTTAATATAATCTGATCATTTGGCGCACCAATAAGGCGATCACTAGCATGAGAAAGCTCTTTCGCAACTGCTTCCTTATGTAGGTCAACAGGCTCAGCATCATTATCTGATTTTGCATAATTAAATCTTAGACCCTTAATAGTGCCTATTATTTTACCATCAACAAGGACTTCGTCCTTATTCTCAATTTGTGGTGAATTCATTTATTCGTCTCTTTTTGGCAGAACTTATAATTGTGATTAGCATTCATAAAACAGTTTGTCATCAACTCAAACCATTGAAAATGAAATATCTAATCTAAAAATCATATTTTATCAAATTGTTATATTTTGATACAGGTTTTTAGATTTTAATAAAGCAAATTAACACTTAGTACGAAAAGAGAACGAACAGGGGGCGAATCAGCTTCTTCATTAAAGTTCTATATTTGTTCACTACGATATATGGTGATTTACATAGGTAACAAACATAGTGATTATTTTATGACCTATATTTCATCTGTTTTAGCAAAAACACATTAATCTTGATTAGAAAACTGTTAAAATTTAGCTTTTGCTAAATAGGTTTAAGAGTAAATAAAAGCAAAAGCCCTGATATTTTTTTGCATTTTAAGAATTAAAGACTACAATTTAAGGGGTCGAAGTATAAATCTTGATAAAAAACATTTTGACTGTGCCAAAATGGGATTATTTTAGAAGGCTTCCCTTAAGTAGCAAAGGCAATCCTGCAACAATAAAATATGCTTCTGTACAGGCCTTTGCTATTTTCTGATTTAACAGGCCAAGCACATCACGAAACTCTCTGGCCAATTTATTTTGCGGCACAATTCCTAAGCCAACCTCGCTTGAAACAAAAATAACCGTTGTATTTTTTATTTCCTCAAGAGCGGCGCTTAAAGCTTTAATTTCATTTTCAATATTACGGTTCTCACTCATAAGGTTTGAAACCCATAATGTAAGGCAATCAACTAAAATAACATCATGCGTTTTTGCAGCCTTTTTAATAGCGCCAACAAGCTCAAGCGGCTCCTCGATATTTGTAAAATCATCTTTGCGCCTTAAAATATGCAACTCAATGCGCTTTGTCATTTCTTCATCGTTATGTTTAGCATTTGCAGTGGCAATATAGGCTCGTTGCTTGCCCAATTTAAGCGCCAAATCTTCTGCATATTGGCTTTTCCCCGAACGAGCGCCGCCAAGAACTAAAATATGTTTCATTTTATTCCATATATAATAATTGAATTTGACATATTACTTTATATTAAGGTTACAATATGCACTTCTCTATCTATTGAGCAATGAGAATTATTGATTCTAAGATTAATGCCAAGATTAGTTCTAAGGAAGCTAAAATGACCTCTCGTATTATTCCAGTAAAACCTTTTGATTATGTAGTATTTGGAGCTACTGGCGACCTAACATATAAAAAACTTATTCCAGCGCTTTATCATCGTTTTGCCGATGGACAATTTGATGAGAAATCAAAAATAATAGGCATTGCCCGCTCAAGTTGGAATGATAAAAAATTTCGCGGCTTTGTAGAAAAATCAATCAATGAATTTATAGATAAATCCTTGATTGATAAAGATATAATACGCCAGTTTATTTCTTTGTTTTTCTATATAGAAAATGATGTGAATAGCGATAAGGGCTGGGCAGAACTTGGTAAACATTTACGGAGCGATAAAAACATAATTAGGGCCTTTTACCTTGCAGTGCCACCAAGTATATTTGCACCAATTTGTGATAATATTGCCAAGTGGAATTATTGGAAAAGTGATGCTCGAGTAGTAGTTGAAAAACCACTTGGCCATGATTTGCAATCCTCCAAAGAAATCAACAATGCCATTGAGCGCACTTTTTGCGAAGATCAGATTTATCGAATAGATCATTATTTGGGCAAAGAAACAGTGCAAAATCTGTTAGCGCTTAGGTTTGCCAATATCTTATTTGAGCCAATTTGGAATTCTGCTCATATTGATCATGTACAAATTAGCGTTTGTGAAACTATTGGCGCTGGCACACGTGGTTATTATGATGGTACTGGTGCTCTTAGAGATATGGTGCAAAATCATATTTTGCAATTATTATGCTTAGTGGCAATGGAGCCTCCAGCCTCTGATAGAGCAAATTCATTGCGTGACGAAAAACTTAAAGTGCTGCATTCACTCGCTCCTATTTCTGGTGAAAACGTTGAAAAACTTACTGTTCGTGGGCAGTATGGCGGAATAAGCGCTGAGGGTGTATCTGTTAAATCTTATCAAGAAGAATTAGGTGAAAGCAAGAAGGGCTCGCACACCGAAACTTTTGTAGCGTTAAAACTTGCCCTTAAAAACTGGCGTTGGTCTGGCGTGCCATTTTATTTACGCACTGGTAAGCGTATGGCAAAACGCATGTCTGAAATTGTTATTCAGTTTCGTGAAATTCCACATTCAATTTTCTCGCACGCAAAAGGCGCGCCAATTCCGAATATGCTTGTTATAAGGCTTCAGCCCGATGAAGGGGTTAAATTATTTATGATGATTAAAGATCCTGGCCCAGGCGGAATGCGTCTAAAACAAGTACATCTTAATCTTAGCTTTGCTGACGCTTTTAACGAGCGCACCCCCAATGCCTATGAGCGTTTATTATTGGACGTAATTAGAGGCAATCAAACCCTATTTATGCGCCGTGATGAATTAGAAGCTGCTTGGACTTGGATTGACCCGATAATGAACGCTTGGGAGGAAGCAGGTAATGCACCACAAAAATATAATGCTGGCACGTGGGGGCCAACAAATTCAATAGCACTAATTGAGCGTGATGGACGCACATGGCATGAAGAAAGTGATTTTTAATGGCAAATTTAGAGCATAATTTTTCTTCCTGTAATGATTTAGCTAACAGCCTAGCTAATGAAATTGGTAAAAAATTACAACAAGCCATTGCACAAAATGGCAAAGCCTCAATCGCTTTATCAGGCGGCTCAACGCCTAAAAAAATGCTCAATGAACTTAGCAAACAAAAAAACATTGCTTGGGGAAAAGTTGATGTAACTCTAGTTGACGAGCGTTTTGTTGATGAAAATTCAAACCGCTCAAACGCTAGAATGATAAAAGAAAACCTACTTATAAATGAGGCTACAGAGGCAAGTTTTTTCCCGCTTTTTCTAGGGGCTAATTCTCTTAATGAGCAAGCAATAGGGCAAATGTCGCACCAACAAAAATATATAAAAAAGCCCTTTGATGTTGTAGTTTTAGGAATGGGGCTAGATGGGCACACCGCTTCGTTTTTTCCTAATGTAAAAAACCTACATCAAGCGCTAAATTCAACAAAGCTTGTAATGGCGATTAAAGCAAGTGATGGCGAAGAGCGCATCACGCTTACTTTCCCATATTTAATTTCAGCCAAAAATATCTATCTTCATATTGAGGGAAAAGAAAAACAACAAGTGCTAGAAAAAGCACTTAAAGACGGGGCAATAGAAGACATGCCAATTCGTGCCTTTTTATTACAAAATAAAGCGCCTATAAATATATATAAATGTTAGTGGAAAAATCGTGCAAAAAAACATCACAAAAATAACTGATAAAATCATAAAAAGAAGCACAAAAAGCCGTGCGCACTATTTAGAAAAAATAAAGACTCAAAAATCTATTAAAGTAAGGCGTGGCGCTCTTAGTTGCTCAAACCTAGCACATGGTTTTGCTGCTAGCTCAGCGATCGACAAACAAAGGTTAGCAGGTGAAGAAACGCCAAATATTGGCATTATCACTTCATATAATGACATGCTTTCAGCGCATCAACCTTATGAAAAATACCCCGCTTTTATCAGACAAGTAGCGCAAGATTTGGGTGCAACAGCGCAAGTTGCAGGCGGCGTGCCTGCTATGTGTGATGGGGTAACTCAAGGGCAAGAGGGTATGGATCTTTCGCTTTTTTCAAGAGATCTAATTGCCATGTCCTGCGCCATTGCGCTTTCTCATAATATGTTTGATGCGGCACTTTATCTTGGTATTTGCGATAAAATTGTTCCGGGAATGTTAATAGCGGCACTAAATTTTGGACAACTGCCAGCAATTTTTATCCCCGCAGGGCCAATGAACTTAGGTATGCCAAATGAAGAAAAAGCCCGCATAAGAGAATTATATGCACAAGGTAAAATCGACAAAAAACAACTGCTAGAAGCTGAAGCAAAATCTTACCATTCAGCTGGCACTTGCACCTTTTATGGCACGGCAAATTCTAATCAAATGCTAATGGAATTTATGGGGCTACAATTACCGGGTTCAAGCTTTGTTGCGCCAGACACTCCGCTTAGAGATGCGCTAACAAAAAGAGCAATAGAAGTTGCACTAAACACCAGCGAGATTGGCAAAAATTATATTCCCATCGCCAATATTATTGATGAAAAAGCAATAGTAAATGGCTTAGTGGGATTAAATGCCACTGGCGGCTCAACCAATCATGCCATTCACCTAATAGCCATAGCAAAAGCTGCTGGCATTATTATCACGTGGCAAGATATGGAGGATATTTCAGAAAACATACCTCTTTTGACAAGAATTTATCCCAATGGATATGCCGATATAAACCAATTTAATTCTTGTGGTGGTTTGGGCTTTATCATTGGTGAATTATTAGAAAACGGCTTATTACACCAAAATGTCACCACTATATTAGGCAAGGGGCTGGATAAATATGCCGCAGAGGCAAGATTAAATAAGGGAGAGCTAGAATTTAGCGCACCGCCCAAACAATCAGGCAATAAAAAAATCTTAGTGAAATTAGACAAAGCTTTTGCAAAAACGGGTGGTCTCAAATTATTAAAAGGCAATCTTGGCGAAGCAGTAATAAAAATTTCAGCGCTTAAAGACCAACATAAAAAAGTAAAAGCCCCAGCAAAAGTCTTTCATACTCAAGACGAATTAATGCAAGCCTTCAAACAAGGTAAAATGGATAAAGACATGGTAGCGGTAGTGCGCTTTAATGGGCCCAAAGCCAACGGGATGCCCGAATTACATAAATTAAGCCCCTATTTAGGCGTGTTGCAGGAGCGTGGATTTAAGGTAGCACTATTAACCGATGGGCGCATGTCAGGAGCATCAGGCAAAATCCCAGCCGCCATTCACTTAAGCCCAGAAGCGCATTGCGGCGGCAATATCGCTAAAATAAAAGATGGAGATATAATTTTATTAGATGCGAATAAGGGCGTGCTTGAATTATTAGTCGATGAGAAAGAACTTAAGGGGCGAAAACTAGCAAAACATGATTTAAGCCAAGCACATATTGGCATGGGACGAGAACTTTTCAGCGGCTTTAGAGAGCTAGTAGGAGCAGCAAACAAAGGCGCAACTATCTTTGATTAGCGCTAAATATTATACCAGCATAAAATAATATTCCAATTTGGCAATTTTATACTTCACAAGCAAGCAACTTGCCCCTATATAGATTTCATATTGCTGTAAAGTAGAGCTTATTGCTCTTGGAGCAGTCACGCACCGCCCGCAAGACAAAGTCTGAGGACGGGCAAAGCATAAAAAAAACCGGGCTGATCTCGGTGATTGTTAGAAAATGCTAACCTAACAATCTATAAAAAGCATTATCGCGGGGTGGAGCAGCCCGGTAGCTCGTCAGGCTCATAACCTGAAGGTCGTAGGTTCAAATCCTACCCCCGCAACCAATTTTTCTGATATAATTCAACACGTTACCTCACTTGCCTCTCTTTAGGTAAAGGATGAATTTTCATTAGTAAGGCTATAGTAAGGTTTTTTCATAAAAACTAATGTATTTTTTCATGCTCTTGATGAGTAACCATTCATATCAATTAAAAAATATCTAAAAAAAGCAATTTTTTTTAAAATAATTACTCTTTCTCGCTATTTAAGACTCCCTTTTGCATAAATATATATAGGAAAAGAATAATCACAATCGTTATTCTTAGGCTATTTTATGGAGAAGAAAGGAATAGTGAAAAATAATAATTTATATAATGAAACACAGCTCGCTGAATATTTAGGCATTTCAAAGAAAAAATTACAAAAGGATAGATGCCGAAATGAAGGTATCCCCTATGTCAAAGTCGGCAGTTTAGTTAGATATAAAATAACTGTTGTGAACGATTGGCTGGATCAGCAGACAATTAAAACTACCGTAAAGCAGTGAGGTTAAACATATAAAATAAGGCACTTAGGGAATTGTTATTAAAATTCTCAAATGCCTCTGATATTCACTGCCAAGTAGTAAACCTACCCATGGCTTTGTAAGAAATACCATTGTGAGCATAAATATATAACATTAGATGAGAAATAACTGCGTGACGGAAATCCTCCCAGAAGCTAGTCATTTAAAATCTTTAAACCAACTCTTTTGAAATATTCAAAAGAAAAATTAATAATTAATAACTT
>JAMONS010000030.1 GCA_027065555.1 Hyphomicrobiales bacterium
AAAGAATGGGAAGGCGAAGTTAAAGAAGTTCGTGAGAGGGTGAAATATTTACGTAAAAAATTAGCAAACGCAATTCGGGAGCGCTCAAACTCAAGCGATTTTGATTTTATCGTAGAACATTCTGGCATGTTCTCGTTGCTTGGGTTAACAACAGAACAAGTAAATGAATTGAAAAAACAAAACGCTATATATATGCTAGATGATAGTCGTATATCTATTGCTGGCATACCAGAAGAAAAAATTGCTCAAATGGCTGATGCGCTAATTAAAATTACTCGCTAAAGCGCCAATTTAATATGAAAGAAGAAAAATGAAATTTTTTGTTGATACTGCTGAAGTTAAAGATATTATTGAATTAAATGAAACAGGGCTTCTTGATGGGGTTACAACTAACCCATCATTAATTGCTAAATCTGGTCGTGATTTTATTGAAGTTATAAAAGAAATTTGCGCCATTGTTGAGGGGCCAGTTTCGGCAGAAGTTGCAGCACTTGATAAAGACACAATGATTAAAGAGGGTGAATATTTAGCCTCATTAGCAAAAAATGTAGTGATAAAAATACCAATGACTTGGGACGGTCTTAAGGCTTGCGCTCATTTTTCAAAAAATAATATCAAGACCAATGTAACGCTTTGTTTTTCTGCTAATCAGGCGCTTTTGGCAGCTAAAGTTGGTGCGACTTATATCTCGCCTTTTCTTGGTCGTCTTGATGATATAAATCTTGATGGTATGCAATTGATTGAAGATATTAGAGTAATTTATGATAATTATGGCTATGAAACTGAAATTCTTGCCGCTTCAATTCGCTCGGTGAATCATGTGTCCGATGCGGCAATTCTGGGTGCTGATGTTGCAACAATTCCGCCAAGCGTAATTCGTCAATTAGCCAAACATGTACTTACCGATAAGGGCATGGACGCATTTGTGAAAGATTGGAAATCTACAGGGCAATCAATTTTATAGGCCGCTAAATGTTAAAGAACTCTATTAAAAAGCAGGTTTTGGCGGCGCTGAAATCTGTTAAATTGCCAAATGGTGCAAGCCTTGATGAATATCCCGGCTTAAGCGAAATTATTATAACAAAGAGCGCTATTGCCTTTAGCATTGAAGTACCAAAGGGTATGGAAAGTGCGTTTGAGCCAGTGCAAGAAAAGGCGCACAGAGCCATTGAGAAAATTATAAAAGACAAAAAAATAATGGTTTCGCTGACAAGTGAAAGCGCTCCCAAGCCCAATGTTCCCAATGCGCCTCAAGCGCAAAACCAAAAGCAACCTGTTAAGGGAATAAAAAAAATTATCGCTGTTGCTTCGGGCAAGGGCGGCGTCGGGAAATCTACCCTTTCGGTAAACCTTGCTCTAGCGCTTAGCAAGTCAGGCAAAAAAGTTGGGCTACTCGACGCTGATATTTATGGTCCTTCAATTCCAAAATTACTAAATTTTGAGGGCAGGCCTGCTGTTCGTAAGGATGGAATTTTTACCCCCTTTGATGCTCATGGCTTAAAAGTAATGTCCATTGGCGCAATGGTAGAAAAAGACCAAGCGGTGATTTGGCGAGGGCCAATGGCCAGCTCGGCTTTACGTCAATTATTGCGTGAAAGCGATTGGGGCGAGCTTGATATTTTAATTATTGATTTGCCACCTGGTACTGGTGATATTCAAATTTCTTTGGTGCAACAGGTTGAACTTGATGGAGCAATTATTATTTCAACCCCACAAGATTTAGCGCTAATTGATGCCAAAAGAGCGCTTGATATGTTTAATAAAGTTAATGTGCCAATTTTAGGTATTGTTGAAAATATGAGCTATTTCATCGCTCCTGATACTGGCAAACGCTATGATATTTTTGGGCATGGCGGCGCAAAACAAGCGGCAAAAGAATTTGATGTGCCTTTTTTGGGTGAAGTACCGCTTCATGTGCAAATTAGGGAAGCATCAGACATTGGCGAGCCAATTATTGTCAGCAAAGCAGATTCTAATGAAGCCAAACCGTTTTTTGAAATAGCAAATAATTTACAGCAATATATTACAGGCTAAATCATATCCCTTAGTCATTTTTTTTGTCATTCTCATCTTTGGGGCGAAATATTCCTTCATCATCGGCCTTTAGGTCAATAACATTATCCTGATCACGTTCTTTAAGATCACGTTGGTGCTTTTGCGCATCATCATGATTAAATTTATCACGCCAATCGGTAATAATTTTTCTTATCCCATAAAAAACCACAGAAAAAACAACTATATAGGTAAGAAGCTTAAATAACATGCCCAATTTTATCCCTTATATTCATCGTTTCTATAGTCCAAAACGTGACCAAAGCGCACGCTCTTCAATAGCACTGATAGCCTCACCAGCAATCGAGCTGGCATTAATGCCAGTTGAGAGACCAAAGCTTGGAATTTGAAATAATGATTTTTTTGCTTCAATTATTTTCAAACTAACATCATCGCCATAACGTTCTCTTAGCACTTCATGCATATCACCGATAGCATCAATCAAACCCAAATCAAGCCCACTAACTCCTGTCCACCATTCACCAGTAAACAGCATATCATCTTTTGCTTTGAGCTTATCACCCCGATGAGTTTTAACATAATCAATAAAGGTTTTGTGGATTTCAGTGCCTACTTTTTTTATACGTTCAACATCAGTTTTCTTCTCTGGTAAAAAAGGGTCAAGCGTTGATTTATTTTTTCCCGATACATAAAGACGTCTTGAAACACCAATTTTTTTAATCGCCTCGTCAAACCCGAACCCCCCCATAACCACACCAATAGAGCCCACAATAGAAGAAGGGTCAGCAAAAATCTCGCTCCCAACAACTGCAATAAAATAACCACCTGATGCCGCAACATCTTCAATGAAAACTAAAACCTTCTTTTCGTGTTTTATCGAGAGCTGAGCAATTCTATTAGCCACAAGGCGAGATTGCACTGGTGAGCCACCCGGAGAATTAATGACAATCGCAACCACTGGAGCTTTTTTCATCTTGAAAGCTTTTTCAAGCATCGGATTAACAGATTGAAGGTTAATGCGGTTTGGTTTTTGATCAGAGGCAATTACGCCATGTAATCTTACAACAGGAATGATAACGCCGCCCTTCCCTAGCTTTTTACCAATCCAATAGCCAAACTTTTCTAGTGGTTTTTTCTTTTCATCATTTTCTAATTCATACATTTTTTTCTCCAATACCTGCACCTACATAGGAAGTGTTAAACCCTATTACCAGTGTAATCTTTGTTGCGCACGAAATATTTTTTCAATTTTTGGTAGATAATTATTCCCCTCTTTTGCATGTAGTATAAGAGGTGATTTTAATTGCAATTTTGCCCGTGATCCTTTTATTCCGCTAACCAGAACACGAGAAGCATTTTCTCCATCACGTGAAATAATTGGTAAGATTTTAATATTGCCAAAGCGCTTTTCAAACGATTTTAATAAATCCATAAGCCCCTCCGCTCGAAAAATAAAAATCACTTCCCCTTTTGCTTTGGCATAAGTTGTAGCAAATTTCACCCATTTATCTAAATCGCCCTTTTGCATATGGCGGGCGTTTTTGCGCCCCTCCCCTTTTGCAGCAGTGCCTTTCTCGCTATCAAAATATGGCGGGTTAGCAATTATTATAGAAAATGAATTTGGCTTTATATTAACTTCTTGAGGAAATGTTGCACAATCAACTATATCCAAACCTATAGTTTTGGCTCTATTTTGCATATTATTTCTTGCAATATTATTGTTAGCTAATTCAAGCATTTGCTTATTATTATCAACAAGGGTTGCGCTTAGTTGATCATTGTGAACTAAAGCGCAAAGAGCAGCTACTCCAGTTCCGCACCCCAATTCTAGTAATTCTTGTGGCTCTTGTGATTCTTGTTTAACACTTGCACCGAGCAAAACTGCATCAATTCCAGAACGAAAACCCCTTTTAGGTTGTTCAATAAGAAGTTTTGCATCTAAGAATTCGTCCAAACTAGTAAGTGAGTGTTTTACAAAACTTGTTTTGTGGTCTATGGACATCTAAGCTCTTTATGTTCAATAAGAATAATTGAAAGCATAGAGCATTTTTCAACTATTTCTAATTAAAAAATCAGGTTTTAGATAATTTAATGGCACAAAATATTACAACAAACCCACAATCTAGCAATAATAATGCACTTGCTAATGTCAGTAATAATGCACTTGAGCGGCTTATAGTTCTTACACAAACAGACATGGAAAAAGTCAATTCGCTGATTATTTCACGTGCTCACTCCCATGTTGATATGGTGCCCGAACTTGCTAATTATTTAATTGGCTCTGGTGGCAAACGCTTACGACCTATGCTGACCATTGCATGTGCCAAAATGTTTGCAAATCCTAATGAGAATGAGAGCAATAAAAGCCAGTATTTTGCAGCAGCAGTTGAATTTATGCACAATGCTACATTGTTGCATGATGATGTGGTTGATGAAAGCAATATGCGGCGCAATAAACCAGCTGCTAGAATTATTTGGGGCAATCAGGCAAGCGTTTTGGTTGGAGATTTTTTACTTGGCCAAGCATTTTTAATGATGGTTGAAACTAAGGATATAGATGCGCTTGGAATATTATCAAAAGCTGCAACTATTATTGCTGAGGGGGAAGTTTTTCAACTTTCTAAAATTAAAGACCTTAATACTTCAGCACAAGAATATGACATGGTTATTCGCTCAAAAACTGGCGCACTATTTGAAGCTGCAACAAAAGTTGGAGCGATGGCTGGGGGTGCTGATGCAGCATCTTATGAAGCACTTGGCATTTATGGGCTTGAATTGGGGCGGGCGTTTCAACTAAGCGATGATGCGCTTGATTATGGCGGAGCTAAAGGAGTTTTTGGGAAAAATACAGGCGATGATTTACGTGAAGGTAAGATGAGCCTACCAATTATCTTATTGCTAGAAAATGCTAATGACAAAGAAAAGGCACTAATAGTCTCAGCTTTAGGCAATCAAGATTGTGATGATTTAATTGTTGAAAAAATTATTGGGCTTATGAAGGAAAAGAAAATTCTTGAACAAGTAATGCAGCAGGCCTCAAACAGCGTTGCTAATGCTAAAAAAGCACTTGAAATATTACCGAGCGGTGAAATTGTTGATGCGCTTTTTGATATTGCAGATTTTTGCCTAGTTCGAGAATATTAAATTAACTTCCCCTGTTCCACCCAAAAATTAGGCCATTTATCCTGAATTGATTTCATTGCCATTTTGGCTTTTTGCTCATCACTAAACAGGCCGAAGATACTAGCGCCTGATCCTGTCATGCGGGCAAAATGACATCCAGAAATATTGCCAATATAATTAGATAATACCTTAATAATTCCAGCGCTTTTTATTGCTGGCTCTTCTAAGTCATTTCGTGTGGTTAATAAATAGTTTGTGAGTTGCTCAACATTGCTAAAGCCTTGTTTTATTTCAGGTAAAACATCATTGTCAATTCGTTTTAAGTTTTCAAAAATCTGCTTTGTAGAAACCTCTTCAAGAGGATTAACTAACAATATATATGTGCTTGGAAGTGAATCAATGAGGGTAATTTTCTCTCCAAATCCTTGCATTTTTAAAACCTTGCTAAAAAGACACGCACTAACATCTGCCCCCAAAACCCTAGCTAGGTTTAGCAAATCATCATTTGAAATATCATATTTGCTAAATCTTGCTAAAACCCTCAAAGTAGCAGCACAATCCGCAGAGCCGCCTCCAATACCAGATGCGATGGGTAGGTTTTTTTCAAGCACAAATGAAAGCCCTTTGGGCAAAGATTTAGGGTATTTTTCTCTAAATAATTTTATTGCTTTTAAAACTAAATTATTTTGACTATCTTTTAATGATGAGGCAAATGGCCCTATTATTTTTAAGCTATCAGCATTTGAAATTTTGGCGCTTAAATTATCACCAATAGTTGTAAAAACCACCAAACTATCAAGCAGGTGCATATCATGTTTTTTGTCAATTATATGTAGGGCAAGGTTAATCTTTGCAGGCGCAAATTCATGATAGAAACTATCGCTCATTTAGCACCCTAATCTAATCCATTTTCTAATTTTGGAGTAGCTCGCTTAGTAACAATTCCATCTTTATCAACATAAATTGCTATTTTCCATTGGAAATTAGCTTCTAGCTTGCGCCCTACTCGCCAATATGCATCACCAAGATGATCATTTATTTCAGCGTCATTTGGGAGCAAATTAACGGCTTTTTCAAGTTCAATAACCGCCCTCTCAAACTGCCCCAAACGATAATATGCCCAGCCCAAGCTATCAACAATATAACCATCCATTGGGCTAGCTTTAACCGCCAATTTAATTAATTCTAGCCCTTGTTTAAGGTTCATATCCTTATCAACCCAGCTATATCCAAGATAATTTAGCACTTGGGGGTGTCCCGGATTTAATTTTAGAGACTTCAAAAAATCTTTTTCAGCTAATGGCCATTTATCTGCACGCTCGTAAGAAATGCCTCTAACATAATAAAAGCGCCAGTCGGCTGGCCTGTCACCGCCAGCAATTTTAAGCGCTTTTGAATAGGCGATAATAGCTTCATCATACTTTTTATTGAAGCGTAAAATATCACCCAAAGAAGAGGCGGCATCAAGATTATCTGGGGCCAACGTAGCTATATTAGATAATTTACTAATTGCTCTTTCACTATCACCAAGAGCATTTAGGTTTTCAGCAACTCTGATTGAGGAAATGATTTTGAAGGCAGAATTTGCTGGAACATTTGCATAAATTTCATTTGCTGCTTCATAAAGTTCTACACTATCTAAAGTTTGAGCAAGTGCCATAGTAATAATTACATTATCTTTATCAAGATATTGCCCAAGTCGTAAAAACAAATATCCCAACCCAATATTCTCATCACGTGCTAAAGCTGTGCCAATGCCATGAAACATATCCGCAGCCCCTGATTGCACATTATTTACAGTTTTTCCGGGTCGTTTTTTAGCCGCAATGTTTTTGGCGATTTCATCTATCATCGGACTTGTATGCCCTTGAGCATTATAGTCATTTATAATTTTTTGCGCTTCATCAAAAAATAACGCATTGGCTAAAATTCTCACTCTAGCTTCAACAATTCGAGGTACAAATGCATCAAATTCATATGCTCTTTTGGAGTAATCAAGCGCCAATTCACGCTCCCCCGCCACATCCGCCATTAGTGTTTTATGAAATAGCAAAAACTCATTAAGCCCTGCTTTTTCTAATTTTTTTAGTAAGTCTTGAGAAGCTGAAAATTCCTTTTCACCAATTAAAGCCCAAGCATTAAGTATAAGAGCAGAAATACCATTGAAATTATTTGCACGTACTTTTTCAAATTGTGTAATTGCAGAAGAATAGCGTCGCTCTTTTAGCGCAATAGTTCCAAGAACCAAACGAGCAACAGGGTTTTGCGGTTGCATTTCAATTAGATGTTGCGCAAGTGCCGCCCCATCTTCAACACGACCATCTGCAACAAGAGCAATAAAAGCTCGCTCCACTGCCTGAGGGTTTTCCCAATCAGATTCAGCGGCATCAAGGAAAAAACTTGCAGCTTTCTTCGTTCGCAAATCCTTAATTGCCTGTTGGCCTGCAAGAAAGCTACCAGACTGGCTTGGCACATTCACAGAAAAAGGCAGCCCCTGTGCATTCACAACAATAGTGAAGGCAAGGCTTGCAAAAAAACTTATTATGAAGGAAAGGCTGGTTTTTATTAGATTAGACACTAAATTCTCGCTGTTAATATAATTATAGCCATAGATTGGACATTTTTTTTGTTTGTGCAAGTATTTTTTGTTTGTGCAAGCGTTTTTGGTTGAAATTAGTGCGAACAAAATGACATAATGAAAGCAAGATGACAAATCACAACATAAATTTTGATGAAGATTTAGCTATGCTTGAATATTATCAAGCAATGGGTGTTAACCTAGCGGTTGAGGAAAAAACCATAGATAGGTTTGCTAATGCCAAAAACAATATAGAGAATAAAAAACAGCACACTAGGCCAGAAAATAAATCTAATATTTCGACCCTCATTTCTCAAAAGAATATTTCGCAAGAAGATATTCCTCAAGAAAATATTACACAACAAGCAAAAGATATTGCCCGCTCTGCTAGAGATCTAAGCGAATTAGAAGAGCTCATGAAGGGCTTTAATGGTTGCGAATTAAAAAAACGTGCCACACAAATAGTGTTTTGTGATGGAAATCCAAAATCTGATATTATGATTATTGGCGAAGCGCCTTCAAGAGACGATGATATTGAAGGTAAGCCATTTGTTGGGCGCTCAGGGCAATTATTAGATAGAATGCTAAAAGCCATAAGACTTGATAGAAGCAACGTCTATATAACTAATATTGTGGCGTGGAGGCCACCGGGCAATCGCAATCCTACTGCCAGTGAAATAGCTAGTTGTTTGCCCTTTTTACACCGCCAAATAGAATTGATAAAACCCAAAATAATTCTAACACTTGGTGCTCCTGCAGCTCATACAATATTTTCATGTAAAACCCCAATTTCAAAATTGCGGGGAAAATGGCAGCAATTTGAACTTAATGACCTATCAATTAAAACACTTAATAATCTATCAATTAAAACACTTGCAACTTTTCACCCTGCATTTTTATTGCGTCAGCCAGCACAAAAAGCACAAGCATGGCAAGATTTGCTAATGCTAAAAACCGCTATAGATGAATTAGCAAATAATGCCTGATTTTTCTTTTGAAAATGAATTGCAAAAGCAGGGCAAAAACCTAATTTGTGGAGTTGATGAAGCGGGTCGTGGCCCGCTCGCAGGACCCGTTGTTGTTGCTTGCGTTATGTTTCGCTCTTATGATGAGCAAATGGCTGCAAAATTATTTGGGTTAAATGATTCTAAAAAGCTCTCAGAAAATAAACGTGCAAAATTATTTGAAGTAATTATCTCTATGGCTTATGTTGGGATTTGCGCCCTGCCTCCAAAAATAATTGATAAAAAAAATATTTTGCAAGCAACGCTTTATGCAATGGAAAAGGCAGCTCTTTCGCTTAACCCATCACCAGAGCATATATTAATTGATGGGCGTGATATTCCTAAAAACATATCAATACCAGCTAGTGCGATTATCAAGGGGGATAGTAAAAGTCTTTCGATTGCCGCGGCCTCAATCATTGCCAAACAGGTACGAGATTCTATGTGCCCAATTATGGATAAAGATTTCTCATTAAATTATGATTTTGCAAAGCATAAGGGCTATGGCACAAAGATACATCTTGAGGCATTAAAGAAACATGGAGCATCAATTCATCATCGCTTTTCCTATGCCCCTGTTGCGAAGGCAAAAAAAAATACATAATTTATTAACCCTAACCTTTCACTCCCATTTAACCTTAATAGAGTACAAATGGCGTATTAGTATTGCGTTAGGGTTAAAAATATGTTGCGTACCAAGCATATCAAGGCTGATGAAAATCAGGCAAAAATAGAACATAAATCATTACCATTAGACACTATTTTAGTAGGCGATTGCGTTGAGCATATGAACGCTTTGCCGCAAAATTCTGTTGATTTAATTTTTGCTGACCCCCCCTATAATTTACAATTAGAAAATTCTCTAACTCGCCCCGATCAATCTCACGTAAAAGCTGTTAACGATGATTGGGATAAGTTTGATAGTTTTGCCCATTATGATAATTTCACCAATGCTTGGCTAAAAGCTGCAAGGCGCATTTTAAAGCCTAATGGTGCTATTTGGGTTATTGGCTCTTACCATAATATTTTTCGGGTTGGCACGGCATTACAAAATCAAAGTTTTTGGCTGTTAAATGACGTTATTTGGCGTAAAAATAACCCAATGCCAAATTTTCGTGGCACTCGTTTTACCAACGCACATGAAACCCTAATTTGGGCATCGAAATCACAAAAATCAAAAGTCACATTTAATTATGAAGCAATGAAACAAGCAAATGATGACAAACAAATGCGCTCCGACTGGCTATTTCCTATTTGCTCAGGCTCAGAACGTCTTAAAGACAAAAATGATGATAAAATCCATCCAACACAAAAGCCCGAAGCGCTGTTATATCGAATATTAAACGCTACGACTAAAAAAGGCGATGTGGTGTTAGATCCATTTTTTGGAACTGGCACAACGGGAGCCGTGGCTAAAAAACTTGGTCGTCATTTTATTGGAATTGAGCGTGAAAGTGATTATATAAATGCTGCCCTTAAGCGCATTGCCACCATCAAGCCAATTAAAGATAAAGCGCTTGAAACCATATTGCCAAAGCGAAATGAGCCAAGAGTGGCGTTTGGCTCACTAATTGAGCAAGGAATAATTAAAGCTGGCACAAAATTATATGATGCTAAAAAACGCTATAGCGCAATGGTGCGGGCTGATGGCTCAATCATTTGTGACAATCATCAAGGATCAATCCATAAAGTTGGCGCATTAGTGCAAGCAGCGCCCTCGTGTAATGGCTGGACATATTGGTATTTTGAAAAAAACAAAAAACTAATTTTAATTGATGAATACCGCACTCAAATAAGAAAAGAATTAAAAAAATTATCTGCCTGAAACTGACCTCCAAAATATCAGGTAAAAATGGCCGCCAACTTTAATTAGTTGGCGGCATTTTTTTACTCTATTATTGGAGAGGATAAAAATGCTAGTGATGCTTTATGAAAAGAGTAAACAAACAAAGCAAGCGCTTAAACCGCACAGTTGATCTTAGCACAATTATGAGCAAAATTATTGCCCCTGCGCTAAAAAAACGTGGCTTTGCTTCTCGTGATATTATAAAACAATGGGCAAATATCGCCCCAAGCCCTTATAATAGAGTTAGTATTCCAGATCGGCTTTCTTGGCCAAGAAGGGGGGAGGGAGCTGAGGGGGCAACTTTACATTTAAGATGTGAGCAAGCGCACAGGTTGGCGCTTTCATATGATAGCGAACAAATATCATCTGCAATAAATCGCTATTTTGGTTATGTATTAGTTGATAGGATAAAAATATCACTTGAAGCATTCAGCTATCGTTCAGACAAGAAAGAATATATAAAACCAACTATCAACAAAGAAGCGCAAGAAAAAATATCTAATTCTCTTTGTGATGTAAAAGATGAACAACTTAAACAGTCTTTACAAAATTTAGGAGAGGCTATTTTAACTAGAGATAAATGAGCTAGTAACTTAAAAGTGAAAGCCTTATTTTTGCCATTTTATATAAAACATAACTAATAAGTAATTCAAAAATTGGAGCAATAATGACCCTTAATCGTAGAAACCTAATCACCAAAGGTGCAGCACTTACATTTGTTGCCTCTTCAGCCTCGCTTATTGGCGTAATGCCAGCCTTAGCTGAACACACCCCTGCAACGAGAGGGGGAGCACCAGCACCAAGTTCTGATGGTAAAATATATGACGTTAAAAAACTTATGGTTCCAGATGGGCCTGCAGATCATTTTCTTGGCAATAAAGATGCCAAAGTTACAATAATTGAATATGCCTCTTCAACTTGCTCGTTTTGTGCAAGTTTTCACGTCAATACATATCCGCAATTAAAAGAAACATATATTGATAGTGGTGAGATAAGCTTTGTATTGCGTCCATTTGTTCTCAACGTTCTTGATGCTGCTGTGTTTTTACTGGCATATAAAGCAGGAGAAAGCGGCAGTGAACATTATTACAATGTTCTTGATGCCTATCTAAAAACTCAATCTAACTGGGCGCAAGCTGAAAATCCACGTCAAGCTTTACTAGATATTGCCAAACAACTCGGATTTAATGAGGAAAGCTTCGATGCCGCCTTGACAAACCAAGAGCTATTTGAAGGAATAGAAAAATTACGTGAGCAGGCAAGCAGAAAATTTGGTATGAGAGGAACACCTAGTTTTTATATCAATGGGAAATTTTTATCAGGAAACCGATCATTTGAAGATATGGCAAACGAAATTGATCCACTGCTTGGCTAACATTTCTTTTTTAAGAGATGCGAGATGAAATTTTCACGTCTTAAAATTACTGGTTTCAAATCTTTTTGTGATGAAAGCGAATTACATCTTGAAACAGGGCTAACAGGAATTGTTGGCCCTAACGGGTGTGGTAAGTCTAATCTTGTTGAAGCATTGCGTTGGGTAATGGGCGAAAGTTCATATAAAGCGATGCGTGCTTCTGGCATGGATGATGTTATTTTCTCGGGCTCAAAAAATCGCCCAAATAGAAACAGCGCTGAAGTTGCGCTGATTTTAGATAATTCAGATAGAAACGCCCCTATGGCGCTTAATGATGCTGATATATTAGAAGTTTCTCGGCGCATTGAGAGAGAAAGCGGCTCGGCATATCGAGTTAATGGGCGTGAGGTGCGAGCCAGAGATGTGCAATTATTATTTGCCGATGCTTCAACTGGTGCAAAATCTCCAGCTCTTGTGCGTCAAGGGCAAATTGGTGAGCTAATTGCCGCCAAGCCCGTTAAGCGACGTGTGATATTAGAGGAAGCCGCTGGAATATCAGGGCTTCATTCTCGCCGCCATGAGGCAGAATTGCGCCTTCGTGCCGCTGAGCAAAACCTTGAAAGAGTTGATGATGTTGTGGCGCAAATTGAAGAGCAACTATCAAACTTAAAGCGCCAAGCAAGACAAGCAACACGTTATCGCAATGTTTCTGGTGATATTAAAAAGAGCGAAGCATTGCTCTACCATATTCGCTGGGCAGGCGCTCGATATGAGCAAAAAAACAATGAAGCACTGCAAGGCAAATTGATAAACAGCCTAGCCGATGCAACCCACAAACAACAATTAGCAAATAAATCTCATCAAGAAAATGATAGGCGCTTAGAGCCATTGCGTGAGCAAGAAGTTGCAACGGGGGCAAAATTACAAAGATTAAAAATATTAAGAGACCAGTTAGAGCAAGAATTACTTCGGGCTGGCAATCGCAAGGTTGAACTTGAACAGCGACAAAAGCAAATATTGTTTGATGAGCAACGAGAGCAAGATTTAATTAGTGAAGCGAGCGAAATTATTGCGGCCTATGAAAAAGAAACGGCTGAACTAAGCAAACATCAGCTTGGGAGCGAAAAAAATATAAATGTCGCAAAAGACAATAGCGCAAAAATAAACCAACAGCTTGAAGAAGCACAAATAGTTTCACAACAAGCAAATGAAAAACTAGCACAAGTAAGAGCAACTCGATTAACCGCTCAAAAAACCTATGATGATGCACAAGAAAAACTAAATTCCTTTGTGCAACAGCAAGCAAATGTAACAAAAGATTTAAACGAAGTTAGTAATTCATTAGATGAGAATGAAAAAGCTAAACAATATAAACAAGATTTAGAGCTAGCTCACTTAGTCTCTTTACAAGCAGAAGAAGCTAGCAAAAAAGCAGAGCAAAATCTTGCGACACAACAAAGCGAACTTGAGAAATTACGCCCAAGCTTTGATAAGTCACAAACAAAATTTTCTACCTTAAAAAGTGAAGCGGCTACTTTAGCTAAAGTGCTAAATGTTGAAGGCGGCTCGCTTTGGCCTGCTATTGTTGATGAATTAGAAGTTCAATCTGGTTATGAAAGAGCGCTTGGGGCAGCACTTGGAGAAGATTTAGAAGCATCATCTGATCGTTCTGCACCAATATTTTGGGATAGATCGGCAGATTATAATGATGATTATGATTTGCCAAAGGGCGCTTTGGCGCTAACTCAATATGTAAAAGCACCTACATTATTAAGCCGCCGACTTAAGCAAATTGGCTTGGTTGAAGAAAATGATGGCTCTCGCTTAATGCTTGAACTCAAGCAGGGGCAACGCTTAGTCAGTGTTGAGGGATCGCTTTGGCGGTGGGACGGGTTTGTTGCAAAAGCTGATGCACCAACACCAAGTGCGCAACGCCTTGCACAACGCAACCGCCTTAATGAATTAGATAAAGAGGTAAATGAAGCAAAGGACATAAGCGAGGAGCTTGATGAAAAAATCACCTCTCTAACGCAACATTTACAAAGCGCACGACAAAAAGAACAATTAGAAAAAGAAAATTGGCGTTTAGCGCAACGTGAAATAGCTAATATTCAAAATTCACTTGATATTGCACAAAAAGCCTTAGTTGAATTTATTTCCAGAAAAAGCGCCCTAGAAGAAGCGCAAAATAGGTTGAAGCAAAATATCAATGATAAGCAAAATGAGCTTGATGAAGCCAAAATCCAATTAGATAATGAAGAGGGTGAAGAGCAAGCGCAAAGAAAAAGCCAAGACATGCAAAATGAGCTTAATATTGTACGTGAAAATGCACAACAAGCGCAAAGAAAACTAAGCAGTTTTGAAAATGAGAAAAACCTACGCCTAAGTCGAATTTCGCAATTAGAAAATGAAATAGAAAATTGGCAACGAAGAAAAATAAGCGCTACCTCGCAAAGTGAAGTCCTAAAAAGCCGCAACGAAGAAATGAGTGAGCAATTAAAAATTCTTAATGCTAATCCCGATAGTTTTGCTATTAAACAACAAGCACTAGACGAGGATATTGAAGCGGCAAATGCTGATTATAAAACTGCTAGTGATAGATTAGCTGAAGCGCAAAACCTTTATCAGCAAAGCGATAAATCATTACGAATAGCGCATGATGAATTAAGCAGAGCACGAGAAGAATTGGCAAGAATTGAGGAGCGTCTTAAGGCAAACCTTGCTAAAAGCCAGCAAATTGAGCAAATCATCTTAGAAAATCTATCAATCCCTGCATCAAAGGCTGCAGAGGTTGCTGGATTAAAATCAGATGCGCCATTACCAGATGAAAATCAAGTTGAGAAAAAAGTTGAGCGCTTAAAAGTTGAGCGTGAACGTTTGGGCGGAGTTAATCTTGGTGCTGAGCGTGAAATGGCAGAAATCAAAGAGAAACTTGAAATAATAATTAAGGATAAAGAAGACCTTATTGCAGCTATTTCAAAATTACGAAGTGGGATTTCT
>JAMONS010000031.1 GCA_027065555.1 Hyphomicrobiales bacterium
TGATACGCAGCCAACGGGCGGTAAATATGATGGTGTGCTTGGCGTTCTGGCAGGGTTAGAGCTGGTGCGCACATTGAACGATTTAGATATAAAAACCAAACACCCAATCGTCGTAACCAACTGGACTAACGAAGAAGGCACAAGGTTTGCCCCTGCTATGATGGCATCAGGGGTTTTTGCAAATATGCACACGTTAGATTGGGCATATGACAAAGAGGATGCGAATGGCAAAAAATTTGGTGATGAGTTAAAACGTATTGGCTGGCTTGGGGACGAAGAAGTCGGAATGCGAAAAATGCACGCATTTTTTGAACTGCATATTGAACAAGGGCCAATTTTAGAGGCTGAAAATAAAGAAATTGGCGTGGTAACGCATGGACAGGGCTTGAGTTGGACAGAGGTGACAATAATAGGCAAGGACAGCCATACTGGCTCTACCCCAATGCCAATGAGAAAAAATGCCGGTTTGGGAATGGCAAAAATATTGCAATTAGTTGATGAAATAGCATGGTCGCATAAGCCCGATGCGGTGGGAGCGGCTGGACATATTGATGTTTATCCAAATTCACGTAACGTAATTCCGGGCAAGGTTGTTTTCACCATAGATTTTCGCTCGCCAGACCTTGCAACAATTCATGCAATGGAAAATGAAATGAAAGCGGGCGCTAAAAAAATCTGCAATGATTTAGGGCTAGGAATAAGTTTTGAAAAAGTAGGTGGTTTTGATCCAGTAACATTTGATGAAAAATGCGTTAGCGCCGTTAGGAATGCCGCTAAGCGTTTAGGCTATTCACACCGCAATTTAATTTCAGGCGCTGGCCACGACGCCTGCTGGGTAAGCCGAACTGCTCCAACCGCAATGGTTATGTGTCCCTGTGTTGACGGGTTGAGCCATAATGAAGCGGAAGAAATTTCAAAAGATTGGGCAAGTGCTGGAGCTGAAGTTTTAATGCACGCAGTTGTGGAAACGGCGGAGATTGTGGAGTGAGTAAAAGATTGGCGACCGCATTAAATGCAATTAATGGAGTAAGGTTGAATGTTTGAAATTTTTAAAAGTGACGCTAAGAAGATTAGAAAACTCAATCATGATTTTGAACAAATAGTTTTTGCATTTGATTCACGAATGAATGAATATGAAAAATATAGTTTGGCTTCTGCGCTAGGGGTTATTTTATATGAGAAACAACAAGTATTCAATCAAATTCATGAATTTGATAGAGAAACATGGAAAAGAATTGCAAATAAATTAGCCCAAGAATTTTTTGATACGCAACAGTTTTTAAAAAAATTATCTGGCATAGGAAGAGAGGGTGGTGAAGCTGGAATATTAGCGCTTGCTCTGCTCGTGATAAAGGCAAAAGTAAAGTCCTTTGATAACTTCGAAGCACAAGAATTAGATTCAAAGATAGGAAAATTTGAAGATCAAATGAGTGAATACCTCAAGGTTATATTTGATGATGATAATAACGAAGCTTAGCGATATGTGAGGTGGTTAAAATATTTTTAGGAGAGATAGAAAAAATAAGTAGTAAAATAATCAAAAGCGATAGTATCAATCGCACCTCCCCGACTTGATCGGGGGTCTAATCATAATGCAAAGAGACCCCCGATCAAGTCGGGGGAGGTACGGTGGGATAGGGAAGATCGGGAAGAATATGTATTTAAAAACAGGAAAAGAGTATGTCGCATTTCGTTTATATTTTGGCATCACGTCCACATGGGGCTATTTATGTTGGAGCGGCACGGGATTTACGACTTCGAGTGGAGCAACACAGATCAAATGCAGTGTCTGGCCATACAAGAAAATACAATATAAAAATACTTGTCTGGCTCGAAATGCACGAAACAATGGCGGCGGCATTGTTACGCGAAAAACAGATAAAACGCTGGCGAAGAGCTTGGAAAGACGAGTTAATAGAAAAGCTCAATCCAAATTGGGACGATATATGTGCAGATATTCCTTTTTAGTGAATGCTAGTGCAAGAATGTTTCGGACGTTTTTAACTTCCCTCTGCACCTTCCCTGCCTTGAGCAGGGATCTCGTCCATATTGTAAGAAGACCCCCGATCACGTCGGGGGAAATGCGGGGGTTATTGGGTGTGGTGCGATGAGGTTGGGAGAGATGCTTGGGATTAGGGGAATGTATGAGGTCGAGTAATGCGCCTAAAGATGATAATTGAGGAGTTAAACGAAATACTAAATGGGAGGAGAAGAAAATGAGTAGCAAAATTATAAAGGGCGGAACGATAGTTACCGCCGATAGAACCTATAAGTCTGACGTAAAAATTGAGGGTGGTAAAATCACCGAAATCGGTGATAATCTTTCTGGTGATGAAATTTTAGATGCCAGCAGTTGTTATGTCATGCCCGGTGGTATTGATCCGCATACTCATTTGGAGATGCCATTTATGGGCACTTATTCCTCAGATGATTTTGAAAGCGGCACTCGTGCGGCTTTGGCTGGTGGCACGACAATGGTGGTAGATTTTGCCCTGCCCAGCCCCGATCAATCTTTGCTTGAAGCACTTTCCATGTGGGATAATAAATCGACCCGTGCAAATTGCGATTATTCATTTCATATGGCGATAACTTGGTGGGGCGAGCAGGTTTTTGATGAAATGGAGGAAGTCACCAAACGTGGCATAAACACGTTTAAACATTTCATGGCCTATAAAGGCGCATTAATGGTTGATGATGATGAAATGTATTCATCATTTCAACGGTGTGCAGCGCTTGGCGCTTTGCCGATGGTTCATGCTGAAAATGGTGATATAGTAGCGCAAATGCAGGCAAAATTATTAGCTGAGGGCAATATTGGCCCTGAAGCACATGCCTATTCTCGCCCGCCAGAAGTTGAGGGCGAAGCCGCAAATAGAGCTATTATGATTGCCGATATGGCTGGCGTGCCGCTCTATATTGTGCATTTATCCTGCGAGCAAAGCCACGAAGCAGTGCGTCGTGCCCGCCAAAAGGGAATGCGGGTATTTGGCGAACCGCTTATTCAGCATCTCACTTTGGACGATAGTGAATATCAAAATAAAGATTGGGATCATGCGGCACGTCGAGTAATGTCGCCACCATTTCGTAATAAAATGCACCAAGATAGTCTATGGGCTGGGTTACAAGCTGGCTCGTTGCAAGTAGTGGCAACCGATCATTGTGCTTTTACAACTAAGCAAAAACGCTCGGGCATCGGCGATTTTACTCTTATTCCAAACGGCACTGGCGGCCTAGAAGATAGAATGCCAATGCTCTGGACTTATGGCGTAAATACAGGTCGCCTCACCATGAATGAGTTTGTAGCAGTTACCTCAACCAATATTGCCAAAATCCTAAATACCTATCCCAAAAAGGGTGCAATATTGGTTGGGGCCGATGCAGATATTGTGGTTTGGGATCCAAAGCGAGAAAAAACTATTAAAGCCAAAACCCAACAAAGCGCTATTGATTATAATGTGTTTGAGGGTAAAAAAGTTAAAGGTCTACCTCGCTTTACGCTTACTCGTGGCCATGTGGCAGTAGTTGAAAATGAGATTAAAACTCAAGAAGGGCACGGAGAATTTGTGGCTCGTGAGCCATTTCCAGCAGTAAATAAAGCGCTATCAAAATATAAAGAAATTACCGCACCACGAAAAGTTGTGCGCACTGGTATTCCGCAAAGTGGGGTTTGATATGTCAGGTTTAACACTAAATCACCTCCCTCCCCCTTGCGGGGAGGGATTGAGGGTGGGGGTTCAGCGTAAGACTTCTATGTATAAAATAAGCTCAATATTGCAAAGAGCTACATTAGCATGTTCTGTTTTTCTCTTTCAGGGTTTTTCTTTAATCTTGGTGTTTTTTATCAATTTATTTTATCCTTCCCCCCACCCTCACCCCCGACCCCTCCCCGCAGAGGGGGAGTGGAGAAGAAGAAAGTCTGTTCCTAATGAGTAATTCTCCTGTCATCTTAGCCAAAGATATGTCGCTAACATTTGAAACAAATGATGGGCCTGTACATGCGCTTAAAGATATAAATCTTGAAATTAATGAGGGCGAGTTTGTTTCTTTTATTGGCCCCTCTGGTTGCGGTAAAACTACATTTTTACGAGCAATCGCTGATCTTGAAAAGCCAACTAAGGGTGAGATTTTTGTCAATGGTATGACCCCAAGCGAAGCACGCAAAAATCGAGCCTATGGTTATGTATTTCAATCGTCAGCACTATTACCATGGCGCACCGTTGAGCAAAATGTTGCTTTGCCGCTTGAAATAACAGGTATATCAAAGTCTGAAAAACAACAACATATTGAGCGCACGCTTTCTATGGTTGATTTAATTGGCTTTGAGAAAAAATACCCACACCAATTATCAGGTGGTATGCAACAACGTGTTTCAATCGCTCGTGCTTTAGCGTTTGATGCAAAATTATTGCTGATGGATGAGCCATTTGGGGCGCTAGATGAAATTGTGCGTGATCATCTTAATAGGCAATTATTAGAATTGTGGGCAAAGGCAAAAATGACAATTTGCTTTGTTACTCACTCAATCCCCGAAGCGGTTTATCTCTCGACAAAAATTGTTGTTATGTCGCCACGTCCCGGAGAAATTGCTGATATTATAGATTCTAGCCTACCAAATGAGCGCCCATTAGAAATTCGTGAAAGTAAAGAATTTTTGGATATTGCCCATCGGGTACGTGAGGGCTTGCGTGCCTCTCATTCTTATGATGAGGAAAATGCTTAATGAGAGCAATTTTTCAAAGCAAAACATTCGCTATTTTAACAATCCTTCTCACATTATTGGTGATTTGGTACGTAATGGCAGTTAAACTCAATACACCATGGCAATTAGGGGTTTATGAAAGGGCTGGAACTAGCGAATGGACAACTTCACAATTTATCAATGACACGCTAAACCAAAAGCGCCCCGTTTTACCTTCAGCGCATCAGGTTTTTAGCGAAATGTATGTAACTATATTTCAAAAGCCAATTACTTCTAAGCGCTCACTAGTCTATCATTCATGGATTACTCTTTCCGCAACTTTGCTTGGCTTTGCTATTGGCACTTTATTTGGCATTCTCATCGCCATTGGCATAACCAATAATAAAGCATTAGATCGCTCGCTGATGCCGTGGGTAATTGCTTCGCAAACTATTCCGATTTTGGCCATCGCACCAATGATTATTGTGGTACTAAATGCTATTGGGCTTTCTGGTCTTTTACCAAAGGCGCTTATTTCAACCTATCTTAGTTTCTTTCCAATCGTTGTTGGTATGGTCAAGGGTTTTCGTTCTCCAAAAAATATCCAGCTAGATTTAATGCAAACCTATTTTGCCTCCCCCATGCAGATATTTTTTAAACTTCGCTGGCCTTCAGCTTTGCCCTATTTATTCACCTCCATGAAAGTAGCAATAGCCATTGCTTTAGTTGGCGCAATCGTTGGTGAATTACCAACTGGTGCAGTTGCAGGGCTTGGGGCTCGCTTGCTCACAGGTTCTTATTATGGACAAACAGTGCAAATTTGGTCGGCTTTATTTATGGCGGCAATATTGGCGGCAAGTTTAGTTATGATTGTTGGTTTGATTGAAAAACGAGTTACAAAAAACATGGGGCTGACAACATGAATTATGGGGCTGCCACTAATTGGACGATAGTATTTTTTACTTTTGTGTTTTGGTTGCTTGCTTGGTTTCTAAATTCTTGGCTAGTAAAACAAGAAGAAAAAAACCCAAACCTTAGAAATTTTAATACAATAGCAGTGCCAATAATATTTGGCATTACCTTATTAGTTGTTTGGGAGGGGTTGGTGCGTGGGTTTAACGTACCAACAGTATTATTGCCGCCCCCTTCAATGATTTGGGAGCGTATAATAAATTCAACTGATATATTATGGCTTGATTTCAAACAGACTTTTTTAAAAGCCGTGCTAATTGGCTATGCGCTTGGTTGTGGTTCAGGGTTTTTAGTAGCTATTGCAATAGATCGTTCACCTTTTTTACAACGAGGCCTATTACCACTTGGTAATTTTGTTTCCGCTTTGCCCATCGTTGGTGTCGCACCAATTATGGTGATGTGGTTTGGTTTTGATTGGCCGTCAAAAGCAGCAGTGGTCATAATAATGACCTTTTTCCCAATGTTAGTGAACACAGTATCAGGTCTTAGTGCATCAAATAATATGGAGCGAGATCTCATGCGCACTTATGCTAGCTCTTATTGGCAAACATTATTTAAGTTACGCTTGCCAGCTGCTGGCCCATTTATTTTTAATGCGCTTAAAATAAATTCAACTTTGGCGCTAATTGGTGCTATTGTTGCCGAGTTTTTTGGAACACCCATCTATGGAATGGGTTTTAGAATATCAACAGAAGTTGGCCGAATGAATGTTGATATGGTGTGGGCTGAAATTGCAATGGCTGCAGTTGCTGGCTCGCTGTTTTACGGTGTGATAGCGCTCATCGAGCGAAAAGTCACCTTTTGGCATCCTTCAATAAGAGGGGGACGTAACTGAGATTTGAAAATATACAAAAAATATACTAAACTTAATCAATCAAAACAGGGAGAATAAAATGAAAAAATTAATTCAATCAATGCTAGTTGGTGCAATGGCGCTAACGGCAGTACCAGCCTTTAGTGCTGATGATGTAACCTTGCAGCTAAAATGGGTAACGCAAGCCCAGTTTGCAGGTTATTATGTCGCACAAGACAAAGGCTTTTATAAAGATGAAGGTCTAAACGTAACCATTAAAGCTGGTGGGCCTGATATTGCGCCTGCGCAAGTTTTAGCTGGTGGTGGTGCTGATGTTATTATCGATTGGATGCCTTCAGCATTAGCAACACGTGAAAAAGGCGTGCCGCTAGTTAATATCGCTCAGCCATTCAAATCTTCGGGCATGATGCTAACTTGTCGTAAAGATAGCGGCATTAAAACGCCTGCTGATTTTAAGGGTAAAACGCTTGGTGTTTGGTTCTTTGGCAATGAATATCCGTTCCTTTCATGGATGAGCCAATTAGGTATTCCCACAAATGGCGGCGATGATGGTGTTGAAGTATTAAAGCAGGGCTTTAATGTTGATCCGATTTTACAAAATCAAGCCGCTTGTGTTTCAACCATGACCTATAATGAATATTGGCAAATTATCGATGCTGGTCTATCAGCTGATGATTTAGTGGTGTTTAAATATGAAGAGCAAGGTGTTGCAACACTAGAAGATGGTATTTATGCACTTGAAAACCGTCTAGCTGATCCTGAATTTGCCGATGAAATGGTGCGCTTTGTTAGAGCGTCTATGAAGGGCTGGAAATGGGCAGAAGAAAACCCAGATGCAGCGGCAATGATTGTGCTTGAAAATGATGATACTGGTGCGCAAACAGAAGCACATCAAAAACGCATGATGGGCGAAATAGCAAAACTAACTGCTGGCTCAAACGGTGCGCTTGATGTTGCTGATTTCCAAAGAACGGTTGATACGTTGCTTGCTGGTGGCTCTGATCCAGTTATTTCTGGTCAACCAGAAGGCGCATGGACAAGTGCTATTACTGATAAAGCTTTAGGTATGTAAGACAAAAGCAATATTAAAACGTAAGAGGCGGGGCAAAAGCTCCGCCTTTTTTGTTTGTCATACTTGAGCGTAGCGAAATATCCTTCTGCTGTCCATGTTGAGCGAAGCCGAAACATCTTAGACCCTTCGGCTTCGTTCAAAATTGTAAAGGTTCACAATTTCGTTGACAGAATTATAAAATTTAATAATATAACTCTGTCAACGAATTAGCGAACCAATACAAGAGTGACAGTCCTATCACCTTGCTTGGCGCACACCTTTGGCCAATGAGCGCACAATTTCAAGCACGCTATTTACGCTTTGTTTGGTGGCTTTTTCATTTTCTAAACTATCGCCTAGAGCCTTAATTAAAACGCTAGCAATTACTACCCCATCAGCGTGTTTGCCTATCGCTTTGGCATCGTCAGCAGTTTTTATACCAAAGCCAACGCAAACAGGCAGCTCTGTTTGCGATTTTATACGTTTAACCGCCTTCTCCACCTTGTCATAATTTGTAATTTTAGAGCCAGTTATACCCGTAATTGAAACATAATAGATAAAACCAGAGGAATTTTTTAGCACGGTTTTTAAGCGTTCATCATTTGTTGTTGGGGTGGTGAGGCGAATAAAATCTATATTAGCCTTTAGTGCTGGTAGGCATAATTCACCATCTTCTTCGCTTGGTAAATCAACAACGATAAGCCCATCTACCCCAGCTTTTTTTGCCTCATCTAAGAAATTATCAACCCCAAAAATATAAATCGGATTATAATAGCCCATTAAAATAATAGGTGTTTCACTATCTTTTTGGCGAAAAGAAGCAACCATATTAAGGGTTTTTTGCAAAGTCTGCCCATTTTTAAGTGCCACATGACCTGCCGCTTCTACAATAGGCCCATCGGCCATCGGATCAGAAAACGGCATACCCACCTCGATAATATCAGCGCCTGCTTGTGGAAATCCATCCATTATTGCTTGGCTGGTTTTTATATCAGGATACCCAGCGCTAACGAATGGCATAAAAGCGGCACGATTTTCATGCTTGCATTTTTCAAAGGCTTTTTTAATTCGATTTTCACTCATATTAAAGCTCCACCCCAAGATGTTTACCAACTGTTTCAACATCCTTATCACCACGTCCTGAAAGATTAAGCACTATGGTTTGCTCTTTATCCATTGTTGGCGCGAGTTTTATTACTTGTGCTAGGCCGTGTGCACTTTCTAGAGCTGGAATTATGCCCTCTAATTTGGTGCAAATTTGAAAGGCTTCAAGCGCTTCTTTATCGGTAATGGGCACATAATTTACTCGCCCGCTATCTTTAAGGAATGAATGTTCGGGTCCAACTCCGGGATAATCAAGCCCTGCTGAAATTGAATGACCCTCTAAAATCTGCCCGTCCTCGTTCTGTAATAAATAAGTGCGATTACCGTGTAACACACCCGGCTTTCCACCGCTCATAGATGCGGCATGGCCGTTTTCTACATCTAGCCCATAGCCGCCAGCTTCTGCGCCATATAATTTAACTTCATTATCATCTAAAAATGTGTGAAATATGCCAATAGCGTTTGAGCCGCCACCAATACAGGCAACTATTGCATCAGGTAATTTGCCTTCAACTTTTAAGAATTGCTCTCTTAATTCGTGCCCAATAATGGATTGGAAATCTCTAACCATTGCTGGATATGGGTGCGGCCCTGCCGCAGTTCCTATCAGATAATAAGTGTCATCTACATTAGTTACCCAATCTCGAAGCGCTTCGTTCATAGCGTCTTTTAATGTGCCAGCGCCTGCGCTTACCGGAACAACTTCTGCCCCTAATAATTTCATGCGAAATACGTTTGGTGCTTGGCGTTCAACATCCGTTGCGCCCATATAAATAACACAGGGCAAACCAAAACGAGCGCAAACTGTAGCGGTTGCTACCCCATGTTGCCCTGCACCAGTTTCTGCAATGATGCGAGTGCGTCCCATACGTTTTGCTAATAATATTTGCCCTAAGCAATTATTTATCTTGTGCGATCCTGTGTGGTTTAGCTCTTCTCGCTTAAAATATATTTTGGCGCCATTTAATTCGTTTGTAAGGCGTTCGGCAAAATAAAGTGGGGAGGGGCGACCAGTATAAGTTGAATTTAGTGCGCTAAGTTCTGCTTGATAGGCCTTATCGTTTTTGGCTTTTTTATATTCGCTTTGAAGTTCCAAAATAAGCGGCATTAGGGTTTCAGCAACAAAACGTCCACCAAAAATGCCAAAATTCCCATTTTCATCGGGGCCGTTTTTTAATGAATTTCTCAAATTGTTATTTTCCATTATTTGGCCGCCTCTCTAGCTTTTTTTATAAATTGCGAAATCATTTTTGCATCTTTCTTACCACGCTCAATTTCAACTCCTGATGAAACATCAAGACCATATGGCCTAACAGATGAAACTGCTACACTAACATTATTTATATCAAGACCACCTGAAAGCATAAATTTAATGTCATTTGCAAGTGATTTTAATATATCCCAATCAAACACCTTGCCCATACCACCCGGATTTGCAGAATTTTTTGGCGTCTTGGCATCAAGAATTATCATCTCAGCAATTTTATTATAATGAGCTACCTGTTCTAAATCAGCAATAGAGGCAATCGCTAGGGCTTTAATAATAGCGATATTATATTTTTGTTTAATCTCAGTAATCCGCTCAAAGCTCTCATTTCCATGTAGTTGAATATAATCAGGTTGTAAAAGCGCTACTTTTTCAAGCAATTCATCGTTAGGGTTTACTAATAGGACAACAGATTTTATGCGGGTTTTTGCTTGCGCTAAAATCTTATTTATTGCCTCAAGCTCCAAATGGCGAGGGCTTTTGGCAAAATGCACAAACCCAACCATGTCAGCTTTTGCTTTAATAGTTTTTTCAAGCATTGAGGCTGATTTAATGCCGCAAATTTTAATTATTGGAGAATAGGTCATCAGGAGCAAGCAATGATTTATTATCAATATTTCTTTTAGCTAATTTTTTACTTTCACTAAGCTCAAGCTCAAGGGTCTTTATATTTTTGCGTGCCTTATTAAGTTGCACTCTTTTTTTTGCTTGGCTAAACCAAACTGCAATACCGCCAAGCAATATACCAAATAATAACATGATAAAAATAAGCACAAATAAAGGAATGTTAAGGCTTGCAATAAGTGGATTGCCCGCTGAAATAGGATCAAAATTTAGCGTAATTAAATGGCGGTTTGCTAATGCAAAAATTATCAATAGGGCTGAAATTGGCAATAATATAAACCAGCCAATAAGGTGCTTCATCATTAGATAGGCCTTATCATTGTCTATTTATTTAGGCGTTCACGAATTTCTTTGCCAGCTTTGAATTGCGGTACATATTTTTCACCCACACTAACTTTTTCACCAGTTCGTGGATTACGACCAATTCTAGCTTCACGTTTTTTTACTGAAAAAGCACCAAAACCTCTTAATTCAATACGTCCACCTTGTGCCAAAGCATCACTCATTTCATCAAGAATAGTATTGACGATATTTTCAATATCTCGCTGTAATAGATGAGGGTTTTGTGCGGCTAGTTTTTCAACTAATTGTGATTTTATCATTTTTTCCTCTTTTAATTCATGGTGTAGCTTGTAATTATCGTGTAGCTTGCCAAAGCGAAAGCAACCCGTCAAGCGTTAGTGCGCTATTTGAGTTAAGTCCGACCAATGCACCAGCTTTTGTGCCAATAAAACGTGCTAATTGTTCAAGCTCGTTTTCTGGTAATGGAAAATACGTTACAATTTTTAAGTCTTCTTCTAAGTTTTTTTCTTTTTCAAGCCAGGCAATGGCCTCAGCCTCAGAGCCAATAGCATCTATTAGTTTAGTTTTTAGTGCCATACGACCAGTTAGAATACGCCCATCGGCAAGATCTAACACTTTATTTCTAGATAGGTTACGTCGTTCGCTAACAATATCAACAAACCATTCATATGAATCATCAACCAAAGCCTGCATTGAGGCACGAACTGCACCCTCTAGTGGCTCATCAATATCTGGCTCAGCTTTTAGCGGCCCTGTTGATACTTTGTCAAAATCAATACCAATAGTTTGCATTAGTTTTGAAGCGTCAATATGTTGATAAAGCACTCCTATTGAGCCAACTATTGATAATCTGCGAGCATAAATCCTATCACTTGCGATAGCGCTCATATAGGCAGCACTTGCGCCAAGCTCATGAATTACACTAACAACTGGTTTTTGTTCACGAAGTTTTGAAATTGCTTCATAAAGCTCTTCTCCGCCAGCCGTTGATCCTCCTGGACTATTTATCGAAATAATAACAGCCTTTATATTCTCATTTTTAGCCAGCCTATTTAGCGCTTCAAGGCGCTCAGGATCGGTTAGAATAATATCTTCAATAATTACTCTAGCTATTTGGTCAGAATTAGTAGAATCTTCTACTCCAAAACGCCCCATAAAACCCAAAATAGCCAAAGCTAGCGCCAAAAAAGCAACTATGCGCCATTTCGAGCGAGATTTACGCAAAATTGCTGCTGCAGGAACAGAATTTTTAGCGCTCTGAGAAAGCGTCATCGGCTCATTTGAGGGGACAGATTGCTGGTTTATATCATTGGGAATATTATCAATAGGCATATTTGCACTCTTTATAATTTTAACAAAATAAGATTTAGTCCTTAAAGTGTTTTAACACAAGGTGAAATCATTAGGGCAACGTAAAAAACCTCGCACAATAATTGTGCGAGGTTTAGTATGTTTTTTGCTAAATTAAACTAAATATAGATTTGTTTAAGCTGCGTGTCCTTCAAGCCATTGGCTTAGGCTAGCTTTTGGTGCTGCGCCAACCTTCATATCAACTGCTTCGCCATTTTTGAAGAGAATCATTGTTGGAATAGAGCGCACACCATATTTCATCATAGTATCACGATTTTCATCAACATTTAATTTAACGATTTTCACTTTACCTGCTAATTCAGCTGAAAGCTCATCTAAAATTGGAGCGATTGCCTTACAAGGGCCGCACCATTCTGCCCAAAAATCAACAAGCACTGGCTCGCTGGCATTTAGAACCTCACTTTGAAAATCTGCATCTGTTACTTGTTGTGCCATTATTTTTAGCCTTTCATTTAATCATTTATCTAACTTCTATTATAGATAAGTTGGGTTAGTTAATATATCAAGTATATTGTATATTAGTAATTGCTAATATTAGATAAATCAATAGTAAAATCATCAATTGCTTGTTTTAGTGTTTCATCTGGCAAATTAAGCAATGTTTCGTTACCAGTCCAAAAAATTGCAGTGCTAATTTTATGTTTTGGAAATAATTTTTTTCCAACAAGAGCATAAAGCGCCATTTGCGTAATATATTTTTTTGTAAGCTGAGAAATATCACTTGCAATATTTGCGTCTGACTTAAAGTCTATTATTAAAACCTGTTTTTCTTGAATTATTATTCTATCAATTCTTCCTGCAATATTAACGGGTTTGCCGTTTTTCATAGCATTAACAAAAAACGGCACTTCGGCACGAGAGTTAGCGGCAAAAAGATATTGAAATTTTGGGTTTGAAAGAATAGAAATTGCTTTATTCGCCAATTCCTCATGCCATTCACGCCTATTTGGCAATAGGATTTGCAATGCTTTTTTTGCAATCCTCTCACGCATTTGAAGCTCTATTTTTCCTAAATGCTGTAATATTGCGTGTAGTGCAATGCCCTTTTGTCTAGCTACATCAACATCTATTTCATTAAGCATTTCTGAGCTTTTGGCAAAGACCCCACTCTCCTCTTGATAGGCTTTTGAGGGGCGAATTATTTCGCAAATGTTTGGGGCTGGTAAAATATCTAAATCAAAAATAGCCGTTTGCTCTAAATCTGTTGCTGGCCTTTCAGCTATTTCTTGTTGTTTTATTATGGCAGGTTTTTTTCTAATAGCTGGGAAAACTAACCCGAGCTCTTCGCTGTCAATTATTTCACATTTTGCGCTATGATCTTTTAAGGCGCTTTCAACAATTCCATACCAAGTTTCTTCTAATTTTGTTTTTTCATTTAATGTACCAGTAATATAAAGTTCGTCCTCAGCTCTGGTCATACCAACATAGAGCTTTCGCCAATATTCAGATAAATCACTTGCTTTATCTTGCTCATAATGATTTTCAACTATGCCAACTCTTTCATCTTTATTTGCACCATAAATTAAGGTTGGCGCATCGTTTTCTGATATAAAATATAATGATTTTGCTTGGAAATTACTTTTAAGCCCACCATCAGCCAAAATAACTATTGGTGATTCTAGACCTTTTGCGCCATGAACAGACATTATTCTAACGCCCTTATCGCTCTCAGAAAGCTCACGCTTTATAAAAGAACTGCTTTTTCTCATATGAGCAATAAAGCCTTGAATTGAGGGCTGGCTTTCATTTTCATATGCTAGAGCCAAGTCCAAAAACTGCTCTATAACATCATCTATTTCTAGGCCTAAGCGGGCATGAAAACGCTTTAGCCCACCTTCTTTATAAAGCACTTGCGAGAAAAACTCGTATGGGCGTTCAAAATCCAATCGATTGCGCCAGCTTGATAATTTCTCAAAAGCCGCTTTACCATTTTCTTGTTGGCAATTTTTAAGCGCTGACCATAAAGAGCTATCTTTTGGTCGCAAAGCTGCAATTTCATAAAGCGCTTGCTCATCTATATCAAAAAGTGGTGAGCGTAAAATCGCTGCTAAATTCAAATCATCAGATGGATTTAGCAAAATGTCAGCTAAAGCTAATAGATCAAGCACAGCAATATTGCTATTAAGAGGTATTTTATCAGAACCGGGTGTTTCAAGCCCTGCCAATTTTAGCGCCCGAATAATTTCATAAAATAAAGTTGAGCGTTTTTGCACTAAAATAAGAACATCATCGGCCTTTATTGCTCGCCCTCTTTGCTCTAATTGGCGCTCATTATCTATCCAGCCTTTAATATTATTCACAATGCGCTCAGCTATAATTCGATCATTTGATTGCACAAAAATATTTTGATTTTCTAATGGCCATTGCTCAATATCTAATTCATTTTTTTGTTGTTGCACAAGCGGCCAAAGAGTAAGCATTCCGCCCTTATCAATACGAGCGCTTTTATGCTCTATTTTTTTGCCCTCACTTAATAAAGCCAAATCCATTTGCTCAGAATTGAACACTTTATCAATGGACAGTAAAATATTTTCAAGCGTAC
>JAMONS010000032.1 GCA_027065555.1 Hyphomicrobiales bacterium
CCTCATCAGTCATATCGGCAGATCTATCAATTAATTGAAAATATCGCTGGTCTAATTCGCCAAATAGCCCCTTGCTCCATAATTGCCTAATCATTGGCTTATATTCACGTAACATGCCCATGTTTGGAATGATGGATTCTAGGGTAACAACATAGTTCCCATTGTTAGAATTTCCATCAAGTGAGGCTTTTATTGATTGCTCAAGATAGGCAACTAAATAGCGTGCATAACCGCCAAATATCTCGTCGCCTCCTTGCCCGCCAAGCACAACTTTAACTTTTTCAGCCGCTAATTTTGACACCATATATTGTGGAAAAGAGCCAGGGCCTGCAACGGGGAAATCAAGATGATAAATAATTTTTTCAATATTATCCTTAAAATCATCTGCTGTAATATTTATTTGAAATAACTCTGCAGACGCTGCGTCTGCTGCAATTTGTGCATATCCGCTTTCGTCATATCCAGGGAATTGAGTGAATTTGCCATGAAAGCATTGTCTATTATTAGAATTGGCATCTGCTGAAAGAATTGATATTAAAGAGGAGTCAATTCCGCCTGACATATAGCCGCCAATTGGCACATCTGAGCGTAAATGAACATTTATTGAATCGTTCAAAATTTCACGTAATTTATTATAAAAATAAGTTGGCGAGTGATCCCAGTCGATTTGATAATTAACATCCCAATAGCGTTTTATTTGCACATTACCATTTTTTACAATCAACTTATGGGCGGGCATTAATTGCTTGATGCCCTTAAAAAGAGTTGATTCATCAATGGTATATTGAAAAGTAAGATATTGTGCTAATGCGTCTGGGTCAGTTTCAATTTGCTTTAAGAATGGAACAAGCGCTTTGGCTTCTGAGGCAAAATATAAAACTTCATCAATAACCGTATAAAAAAACGGTTTGATACCAAATCTATCACGCACCGCAGTTAAAGTTTGCTGTTTTTCATCATAGATTACGGTTGCAAACATGCCGCGTAAATGGTCAACAAAACTTTCGCCATAAACTGCATAAGCTGCAAGCACAGTTTCTGTATCACTTGTGCCTTTGAAATTCCATTTGCTTTTTAGAGTTTTGTTTAACTCAATATAATTATACACTTCACCATTATGAACAATTGCGCTTTGGTTGGGGCCAATCATTGGTTGCGCACCACTGGGAGTTAAATCAATAATGCTTAAACGCCTGTGCGCAAGACCAACTTTATTGTCAGAAGAACACCAAATACCCTCGCCATCTGGACCTCTATGAGCAATCAGCTCGCCCATAACTTTAAGTTTATGCTCTAGTCGCTCTATGGGTTGGCTAGTAAGACTGATAATTCCTGCAATTCCGCACATTTAAGACCTCATTAATATAAATATTTCTCTTGAGTATTGGATTTATTAACTCAATTCAAGCATTGAAAAACTATTGTTGCTTTTTTATAAATTTTGTCAAACTTTTAGTAGGATTTTTTTGATGATCGGTTTTATTTTTGTCGTGATCATTCTTGCTAAAGATAATAAAGGAACAGAAATAAAGCGGGGGAGTTTTTGGTCGATGAGTTGATAAGTGCCAACTCGTATTCTTTGTAAAAAAAGCACAAATTTCATTCGAGTTTGAATTTTTTTTGCCCCAACTATATTGGCATTTTCTAATCGATTAAATTCGTTTGCTTTGGCATTTTCGAGCGTTTCAAATTCTGAAATTCGCTCTGCCTCTAGTTCTGTAGCTTTATTTGAAATCATCTGCTCTATATTACCGCTAGTGCTAGTTTTTTTGGTTGCAAATTTTTGCAATTCTTCTCCTAAAACATCATCGAAATGTCTAATGAAGTTTTTGTGCGTCCATTTTGGCGAGCAGGCAATTTCGTTATAAGCATTATTGATTATTTCATTGGCTTTTTCTTCATTATTTAAGATTGCCAATACTTCGTCAATGTTAGAAAAATCGGGTGATAACTCAATATAATGACGCCCAGCGGTTAATACGTCTGAATAAGTTCCTGGATATAAAATCATTAAAACTTTCAGGGCAGCGGCCTCAAATACGCGTGGAGAAATTACATGAATAATCACGTCATTATTACGCCCTTCAAGAAATTTCTCACTTACTTCTTTAAATGAGGCTTTTGGGTTAGCGGCTTCATATTTATCAATTTCTTGATGCACTAAACCGCTATAATCTACAAAACTTGCACCACTTTCAGTGCCTAATGTTGCCTTGCAGTTGCTCATAAAGTCAATCCACGCATCGCCATAAATGCGGCTGGCCTCAGACATAGCAATATCGCAATTTAGGTTGTGTTGTTTTGCAACTTGT
>JAMONS010000033.1 GCA_027065555.1 Hyphomicrobiales bacterium
AGCCACAAAAGCATTCATTTCTAACACCACCATAACATAGGCGGACAACATTAGGGCCGAAGTAGCTGTAGAGCCAATCGATAAATCAAACCCATCAACAACCAATGTTGCAGTTACCCCAAGAGCCAAAATTCCAGTAATAGCAACTGATTGAAAAATAAAAACTGCACTAAATGGGCTGGCAAAGCCTTCTGCGCTAAGTGAGAAAAATATTATAAGCCCTACCATTAATAATAAAAACCCATAGCGAATAGCCAACTCGGTTAGTGTTCTTTTGCGCTTGGTTTGTGGTGAGTGTTTTTTCAACTCATTAGTTTTAACTTTAGGTTGCATGAGTTTTAACTTTAGGTTGCATGTGCTGATAATTCCGTTGATTGATTTTGCTGGCCCGCTACTTTGGATAGAACCTGTCCAATATCTATATTTTTATTTTGATAGTCGCCAACAATAGTGTGATCTGTCATAACAATAATTCGGTCAGCAATCTCTAATGCCTCATCTATCTCAGCAACAAGCACCAAAGTTGCCCGTTTAGATGATGTTTGGCGAATTTTTTTACCAATGTCCCGACGTGCTTTAATATCAACCCCTTGAAAGGGCTCATCGAGAACAAGTAGATTACTGGTTTGTGCAAGCCAGCGCCCAATCATTACTTTTTGTTGATTGCCGCCTGAAAGAGAGCCGATTTCATCGCTGTTGCGTTGGCATATAATTCCTAAATCAGATATTGTCTGGTTTGCAGCTCTATGTTCGCTTGCAAAATTTAAGAAAGAAAAGTTAGAATAGCGATTAAGGAATGGAATAGAAATATTTTTTGTAATATCAAAATCTTGAACTACAGCATTACTTGCTCGATCTTTAGGGCATAAAAATACGCCAGTATTTATCGCCTGTCGTAGAGATTTTGGTTGATAGGGCTTGCCATCTAATACGATGTTTCCTGAGAATGGTTTTTCAATACCAAAGAGAATATTTGCAAATTCAGTTTTTCCACTGCCAACCAATCCAGTAATTGCCACCACTTCATTTGCGTGTAAATCTAGTGAAAATGGAGTTGAGTCAGAGCGTATTTTCATGTCTTTAATTGATACTATTGCCTCGCCCTTTTCAGGAATATCAATTTTATTATCTGTCATAGAATGCCCAAGCATGGCTTTTACAGCTCCTTCATAATCAAGGGAAGCGCCTTCAAAAGTGCCAGAAATTTTGCCATCTCGCATAGAGATGATCCGATCAGCAATTCGTCTTATATCAGACATACGGTGAGAAATATAAAGGATAGCAACCCCCGATTCTCTTAAGCGATCAAGTAGTTCAAAAAGCCTATCAGCTTCCACAGCAGAAAGTGATGATGTAGGTTCATCAAGTATGAGTAATTTAGGTTCATGGGCCATCGCTCTGGCAATAGCTACTAATTGACGATCAGCTAAATTTAATTCGCTTACCAATTGCGTTACGTCAACACCCAAGCCCATAGTTGCTGCAATTTTTCGTGCCTCAGCTCTGTTTTTACGCTGATTAAGAAAAAAGCTACCCCCCGGTCGAGCCAAATTGTCGAGCATAAGATTTGAAGCAATATCCAAATCAGGAATTACGCCATCATTAATAGATTGATGAACTGTTACCACTCCTGCTTTAATGGCTTCAGCTGGTGTTGCAGGACTAAATTGTTTGCCAAAAAGCTTAATTGTGCCGCCATTTGCATTGTAAACACCGCATAATATTTTAACCATGGTGGATTTGCCTGCGCCATTTGCACCCATTAGAACAGTTACTTGACCTGCATATAATTCAAGATCAATGCCACGTAGAACATTATTCTCTCCAAACGCTTTGGTAATTTCACATAATTCTACGGCTGTGTTTAGCACATGTATTCCTCCTGTTGATAAAGACTATCAATCAATTATGTCAATTGTCAACTGCTATTGACATTTGCTTGTTTATAGCCAAAATTACTGAAATGACTAAGTTAAGAAAAAAAAGAAAATGAATGATGAAATGTATGAACCGTTAACTGTTAAAACTCTTGGGTCAAGATTAGTTGATATTGATGCTGTAAATTCCATATTGGGGCACGACCTAAGCAAGTGGAGCGTAAATGAAGTTGGGGATGGAAATCTCAATCTTGTATTTATTGTAAAGAGTGAATTGGGAAGTGTTATTGTCAAACAAGCGCTGCCTTATGTTCGTCTTGTGGGCGATAGTTGGCCGTTGCCTCTTAAACGTGCTTTTTTTGAATATCACGCATTAATTAGACAAGCTGAGCGTGATCCTGGATCTGTGCCTAAAACCTATCATTTTGATGAAACCCAGGCGATAATTGTTATGGAGTTTTTTACGCCACATATAATATTGCGTTATAGTTTGATTGCAGGAAATAAGCATGAGGGGCTTGCAAAGGTTTTAGGAAATTTTTGTGCTCGCACTTTATTTCGCGGCTCTGATTTAAGTATGAAAGCTGCTAAGCGCAAAGCAGATGTTGCGCTATTTGCAGAGAATATAGAGCTTTGTGATATTACAGAAACTCTTGTTTTTTCTGATCCATATTTTGATGCCGAAAGAAACCATCACAATCCCGCCCTTGATCCCTTAGTTGCAAGCTTAAGAGCAGATGTTGATTTGAAGGTTGAGGCTCATCATCTAAAAGCTAAGTTCTGCAATAATGCGCAAACCATGTTGCATGGGGATTTTCATACGGGCTCGGTAATGGTGACAAAAACCGATACAAAGATCATTGACCCAGAATTTGTTCTTTATGGGCCCATGGGTTTTGATATTGGAATGTTATTTGCAAATTTTTGGATGTCATATTTTTCTCAGCCTGGGCATGCAAGCAAAGTTGGGCAAAGAGATGATTATCAGGAATGGATATTAAGTGTTGTTGAAGATGTTTGGAATGTTTTCACTATGGAGTTCTCACGTTTGTGGCGCACTGAGCGCACTGGAATATTATATGAGCGATCATTGTTTGAAGATCAGGGGCATGATTTAGGAAGCGAGCAGGCTTTAGAGCACTGCTTAAAAGAGATTTGGCAAGATATTCTTGGTTTTGCTGGAATAGAAATTATCAGGCGCACACTTAGCTTGGCACATAATGCAGATGCTGAAACAATCTCTGATGAAGTTTTAAAGGCACAGTGTGAAGCGTGCGGATTGGTATTAGGCCGCCAATTAGTAATCAATCGTTCTGATTTTAATTCAATTAAAGAA
>JAMONS010000034.1 GCA_027065555.1 Hyphomicrobiales bacterium
TGTTTTTGTGCTGTCTGATTTCCTGCTTATTCCAAGTAAATCACCTGAAAGAGCTATGCGCCCATTATCTACTCCAAGATCAAAAACTTGCTCATAGCGAGCATTGGGAATAGTGTCTGCCTGTTTGTCTTGCACGGCTTGGTTGGAATTTCCTAGTACAACAAAATCTTGCACTCTTACATTTGCATAAATATCATAGCTCAAATATTGCGCATATATTTCATTCACAGATGATTTTTTAGATGGCAAATCATAATTTGAGAAAAAAGCAGGGTCTGTAAAAGCAGTATATGACCAGCCAATTTTCCAACCCTCTTTTGGAATAAATTCTCCTGAAGTCTGGATTGCCCCACGCCAGTCTTTGTCTCCAACTTGTCCAGCAAAAGCGCTTTTATCAAGCTGGTAAAGACCAGAGGCAGTAGCGCTAACCTTGCCCCAATCGCTAAAACGGTGATCAACAGTTACTGAAAGAAGCGGCCCTTGTCTTGTGGTGATTGCTGGCGTAAAAATAATATCGGTATCTTTACCTGCTGCATAAAAATAGGGCAACTCTAACTTTAATCCTATCTCTTCGCTATAATAATATGATGGCATACGAATACCATTGGCACGAGGATTGCTTGGATCGGGTAATCTTATCCAAGGTAGCCACGCCATTGGAACTCCAAGAATCTCAAGAATTGGTTGCTCTAAATCTAGACTTTCATTTCCCCTGTCATAAATCATACGTTCAGTTCTAATGCGCCAGCCTATTCTTCTTCCCTTTTCGTCAATACATGTGCCGCATGGCGCATAAGTACCTTTTTCAAGTATTGTTGAAGTATCTTGATTATGATCAACATCACTAGCGCTAATCATTGCACCATCAGAAGTTACCATTATCATTGATTTAAGTACTGCAAGTTTGAAATTGCCAGTTAGCTCAATCCTATCGGCTTTATATTCTGTATTATCAGGGCTTTTTATGACAGCATTACCAATTAAGGTCATATCTCTAGTTTTTTGATTAAACTCTAGCCTATCAGCAGTTGCAAAATAACCAAGATATGAAATATCAACTTGACCAGTTGCTATAACTATTCCATCTGTATTTTGTGATAAATAATCAGAAGACAAAGAAACTTGCCCACCTGAAACTACAGGAAGACGATCAAAAAAACCTTCCGGTAAAAAACTGGCATTTGCCGAAAGAGAAAAAGCACAAGTAAGAGCAATCGCTAACCCAAGGGGGCGATAAATACTAAATAAATTACTCTTTTTGCGGTAATTACTCACTACGCAAGCCCATCTTCTTTATACAGCAATATTGTCACACCAATAATAATAGCAATAATTGACGGCCCCCAACCAGCTACTAATGGATTTAAAATCCCCGAAGCACCTGCTCTGTCTGCCATTTCAGTTAAAATGAATACAACAAAGCCTAACACAATACCAGTAAGTATTGCATTAGCATATGAACCATTTCTTTTATAGTTTGAAGAAAATGCAAACGCAATTAACAAACTACCAACAAGCAAAAATGGAAATGCCATTAATTTTGCGTATCGTGTAGCTGCGGCGGCTTGCGCTAGGGGGTCAGAAATACCAGAAACTAAGGAGTTTTTAAGTTCAAAGAACGTAAAATCGTCAGTTGATGATAGTTTAAGAACCAATTCAGAGACCGTACTTTTAGTTTCAATATTATAATTTTTTATTTTAGTGGGCTGTTTGTTTGCAGAGAATAAAATAACATCATTTAATTGCCATGCCTTATCAACCATAGTTGCTGATTCTGCAATTATTCTATTATACTTGTTGTCAGCACCAAAAAACACAGTAACATTTTGTAATATATTTATTGCTGAACCGCTTTTTTCACCTTGCAAAATATATCTCTCATTTTGAGAATACTGCACCAGCCAAACTTGTTTATTAGCACCAATAGTTGGACTGGTAGTTAATGGGGCTGGCATGATTGAACGGTTTATTTGTGTGACTTTTGCGTCTAAAAATATACTCACGCTAAAGCTTATAATTAGCAAGAATATTATTGGTGCGAATAATATGCGCCAAATTGAAATTTTATTAGATTTTATTATAATAAGCTCTCTATGAGCCTGCAGGTCTAATATTGCAATAATTGAGCCAATTAGTACGGTAATGGGCAATACTTTAATGCTCCATCTCGCCGCCGATGCGAATATTGACATAATGGCAACCGATTGTCCTTGAGCTTGTGAGAGCAGAGTAAATCTCCATGTGTCAAGAGATTCGGTTAATCCAATAAGTCCATAAAATATCAAAACAACTAAAGAGATTTTAGAGGCTAAGCGTTTCACGATGTGCCAATCAATGATTGTCATGCTAATGCCTCAGAATTTTTATGCGATCTAAAAAAACCTTGTTTTATGAAAATTAGAATAAGTGCAATTATAATTAATAATAACCCGCTAGTATATGAGCCAGTTATAATGGTTTTTTCTAGTACTGTCCCTAATGCCCTTTCGCCTAATCCGATGAGTAACACAACAGCTTCAAGAGGAAGAAGGCTTTTTCCTCTCCCAGCATGTGGGTAACTAGCAATAGCACCAACTAATAGACAAAGTGCAAGAACACGCAATGTTTCACTAAAACGGGTGTTTAATTCTTTCCATATAGCAGTTGAAATTTTGCCCTTTTTCATACCTTCTAAGATTAATTGCACACTGCCGGTTTCTCTGATTGCAGATTGCTTAATAGATACATCTAAGCGTTTTAAGCTAATTTCGTATTTATTAAAATTGATTTGAGTAAATTGATTATCTTCTCGCATAAACTGAGCAGTGCCATTAATTAAGCTAATATTATACCCCTCATCATCATAGACTATTTCAGCTTCTTTTGAGATAAATGTTTTATGCGTTTTAGGGTCACGTCTATCATCAGCAAAAAAATCGAGAATTTTACCACTTGGTGAGCGTGATCCAATTACTACCACTAAATTTGGTGAAACTTCTGAAAATCGGTTGGGATTAAGAGTAGTGCTAATTAAATTCGCAGTTATTTCCTCATTTAGTTCTGCGTAGACCTTTAATGACCATGGGTTAATAACATTTGCAACTATTGTAACAATTATCATCCCACCAAATATAAATACACCAAGAGCTTGCCAAAAAGAAGAA
>JAMONS010000035.1 GCA_027065555.1 Hyphomicrobiales bacterium
TAGTTATTTTGCCCTTTGTAATAGGTTTTTTTGTCTTGTCTAATCCATCAATATTGGTGAGGGTTTTATTGCTCTTATTGCCTAGTTTTTGCTCTTGTGGATTTGTGCTGATTGATGGGTTTATAGTTGTTTGCTTTTTGGCGGTTTTTTGATCTGTGATTGGATCAGTATTGGTAGTTATTTTGCCCTTTGTAATAGGTTTTTTTGTCTTGTCTAATCCATCAATATTGGTGAGGGTTTTATTGCTCTTATTGCCTAGTTTTTGCTCTTGTGGATTTGTGCTGATTGATGGGTTTATAGTGTCAGTTGTAAAGGGAATAGGGGTAACTGTTTTATCAGTAGTTTTTAATTCTTCTTTTTTATTTGAGATGTCCTCAGGATTAGTAAAATCGGCATTGGTTTTTGCAAAAGGCTTCTTATCAGCAGCCCAGCTTTGCTTAATATCATTAAAAACAGGAGTTGCCTTAGTTTTAATTGATACATTTTTAGTGTTTGATTCTTTTGTGAGTTGATCTAAAGGTTGATTAGAAGCTGTAGATTTATTTTGAGTAATACCGCCTAAAGAAGAAGGTTTGCTTTTTGGTTGGTTGCTTTTTGGTTGGTTGCTTGGCAAAACAAAACTGTCGGCATTTCCCTTTAAGTTATTATGTTGTTCATTTTGGCTAAAATCTTGGATTGCTTGAGGTGGTGAATTAGTAGCCTTAGGTTTTTTAATTGTATTTTTTTTGGTGTTTTGGTTTTGAGTGATTGTTTTTAGGTCTTTTGCGTCAGAAATTTCACGCGCAAAATCATCGCCTTTTGAGGTGGATTTTGGTTTTTTGCCTTTATTAATTATAAAAGAAACAGATTCCATTATAATGCACTAACCCTTAAACCTAACAGCTGCGCTAACAATTGGTTTTACTTACTAATTTCATTTTGATTGCCGCCGCAATTTTTGCATATTTATTATGCAAAATTACTATATACTAAAAATGAAATGAGTAAAATCCGTATATACTACTTAGTTTTGACTAGGCGTTAATGATAGTTATTAAGCGAGTTACAAAATAGGCAGGCTTTTTGTTTATTTATATGTTAATTTAAGTAGATGTAATATGATAGAATTAAAAAATGTATTGAATAGGAGGTTATATGTCAAAAATTGAACAAAAAAATATTGATAGAATAACCAATAGTGTAAGTCCTTTTGAAGTACAAAAAACAAGACGCTCTTTTGTTGATTCTGTAAAAGAAATTGAAGATTTTACACGTCAAAAATTAAAATCAAAAACTAGTAAAACTAATGCTTTTTTGAAGTGGGTGGGAGTTGAAAGGCTTGCGCATGCTTCTTCAATTGCACCTGTAGAATCAATTGATCTTAAGCCCTTAAAGGGAATTTCAAATGAAGAATTAATCTCTAGGCTCTCAGCTATTGATTTGAATTTAATTGATGCCCAAAAAAGTTTGGTTAATGGGCAAGATAGCGCAGAAATTAATTTGGGACGTATGATTATTGGTGAAAATATTCGGCGTTTATTGATTGTGTCCGATGCTAAAAATGAACAACATAATAGTTATGTTGAGAATAATAATTTGCCCTTGAAGAACGAAGATGAGCAACTTCACAAGATTGAAAAAGAGGCTAATTGAGCATGAATAACAATAAGGGAAGTGGATGGGCTTTACAAAGTTGGGCATTAAACGATGATGCAGGGCAATTAGTTGATAAAGAAGAAAACAGCTTCCAAAAACAAGATGAGACTACGTCTGCTCAAGGTGAAGTAAATAAAAATATAATAAATGCAGAGCAGCATAATAATTTTAGTAATGAGCAAATGATTGGTGAAATGTCAAATTTGTTTGGTGCTGAAGATAGGAAATTGCTTAATGCAATGGCATCTATGCAGATGAAATATGGTCAAGCAAGTGAGGCAATTGCAATATTGCTATTGTGTCGTTTGAGTGACAATGGCGATTTGCAAACATTGCGGTTATTAATTCGCGCATATATTCGTATGGAGTGGTGGGATAAGGCCGCAGAAATGAATAAAGAATATAAGTATTTCAGCAAAAAAGAAAGCAAAACAGGACATCTTCTAAATGCCTTAATTTTATTAGGGCAAACTAAATTGGGTGAAGCGCGTGAACAATTTAAGATGTTTGTAAAAAATAAAATAAGGCCTAATAACTAATGCAAAGAGTCATGAAATTTTTAGTCATGCTAGGGCAGCGCCAAGATTTGGCGCTTGTTATGTTATTAATGGTCATTATTGCCGTAATGATTATGCCTTTGCCTACAATGTTGATGGACGGCTTGATTGCTATCAACCTTTCTTTGACGGTTCTTGTTCTTATGGTTTCAATATATTTGACACGAGCAGAAGATTTTTCGGTGTTTCCTACAGTAATTTTGTTGGCAACCACTTTTCGATTAGCGATATCTATATCAACTACGAGACTTATTCTTTCTCAGGCCGATGCTGGGCAGATTATTGAAACATTCGGAACTTTTGTAACACAAGGTAGTGTGGTTGTTGGGCTTGTTATATTTGTTATTATTACAACGGTGCAGTTTATTGTTGTAACTAAAGGTGCTGAAAGGGTTGCCGAGGTTGCTGCTCGTTTTACTCTTGATGCTATGCCTGGAAGGCAAATGTCTATTGATGCAGAATTGCGCTCTGGTGATATCACTCAAGAAGAAGCACTGGAAAAACGGCATAATCTAGAAAAAGAGAATAAGTTTTTTGGGGCCATGGATGGTTCTATGAAATTTGTTAAAGGCGATGCAATAGCTGGTATTATTATCATCATTGTGAACCTTGCCGGTGGTTTTGGAATTGGAACAGTATCTAAAGGTTTATCTGCTGCTGAAGCGGCTAGTATTTATTCGCGCTTAACTGTTGGTGATGGTTTGGTAAGTCAGATACCAGCTTTGTTGTTGGCTATTTGTGCTGGTCTTGTTATTACTAGGGTTACTACAAAAGATCAGGTTGATCTTGGAACAGATATTATCCGCCAACTTGCTGGCTCAAGTAGAACTTTAATTATTGCTGGGATAATTTTAGGCTCTTTTGCCTTAGTTCCTGGTTTTCCAGTTGGTTTCTTTTTACTGTTTTCTGCAATTTTAATTGGAAGCGGGTTGGTAGTTAGAAAGCGTGAGTTGGCTGAAAAAATACAAAAAGATGCAGCAGATGGAACTGGAAAGCAGGTGGAATTAACAGAGGGCCAAAAGATTTTGCAGATTGAAGAAGATGTGAAAATCAAGCCTAATGATGTTGTGAAAATTGAGGTTGGTGAAGCACTTTTTAACAATATTGATAAAGAAGAATATTTAACAAAACGCAATGAAGCTATTAAAGATATTGAAGATAAAATGGGGCAGTTTTTGCCAAAGTTTGGATTTGCTGAAAATGTTGACTTAGAATCAAATGAGTTTGTAATATTAATTGAAGGAGTGGCTGTTTTCTCTGGGGAAATGGTGACCGATCATTTGCTTGCTGTTTGTGAAAAAGAAGTTTTAGAATTATCGGGGGTGATGGTTAACCCTGTGGATTCAAGTTGGCCTATTAAATCTGCTTTTTGGATTGCAAAAGATGATGTTGAAAAATTAAAAGACGTTGATATTAAAATTGATGATATTGCGTCTATCCTTATTGATGTTACTGCGTATTATTTAGTAAAAAATGCAGCTCAACTCATTGGATTTGAGCATGTTGAGCATATTTTGCAACTGTTAAAAGAAGAGCAACCGCAACTTGCTGCTGAAGTTGCTCAGGCCGCAAATTCTACTCAATTATTAGAGATAATTCGTCGTTTGGCCGATGAATCTGTGCCGCTATATTCTAGGCGATTATTGTTTGAAGGCTTGTTAGATTCTATTATTAAAACGGGTGGATCGGTTGATATGACCGAGCATATTCGTCGTGCTTTAAGTCGTCAAATTTCGAAACATTTTGCTGACAAAGATAATTTTATTGCTAGTTATGTTGTTGAGCCTGATTTGGATGCGAAATTGCGTAAATTATTGAAAAATGATAAAGATGCTCGGTTCTTGGCGATTGATGCTAAAACTTCTAATGCGCTGATATCTCAAATTGGACGGATTGTGAATTCTGAAGATGTTAATGTTAATCCACCTGTTTTAGTAACTTCGTCAGATGTTAGACCGCATTTGAAAAAATATCTAAAAAGTAATAATATTAATATAGATTTGATCGCTTTTCAGGAGGTTGCAAGTGAATTTCAGTTGCGCCCAATTGGAACTATTGCAGTTGAGGATCAGCAGGCCGCTAGGTAGATATTTTTATCAATGAATTTTGTTGTGTTTTATCTATATTGAGTGAAATTAAACATAATGGCACTATGAGCTTGTAAAATGGTAAAAAATGTCCTAATGTGTTAGGTAATGATTAAATACTGGTGATGAGGAGAGTAATATGGCTGATGTTAATGGAGTTTCTGGAGCAGGAAATGCGGCTGCAGGAGCGGCTAATGGCCAGACTGCTGAACAAGAAGCAGAATTCATGGAGCAGGTTACAAATATGCTCGGAATGCAAATGATAATGGAGTCAGAGGGTGAGTCATCTCCGTATAATGAGATGATGAACGAGTTACTGAGCTGGGAAAGTTAGAGTAGATTTTAATTGTAATAAAGTTAGTTCCTTTAATTTAGATGAGGTTTTGTGATGCCTTCTATTACTCCTGTTTTGAATGTAGACTCTGTTGCTACAATGAAAAGTTTTGATGTTGCTCAAGCATCTGGTGGTGATTCTACAGCTAAAATTGGGGCAACAGGTGATAATGAAGGTCTAATGAGCGTTAGAGCATCTGATCTGAAGTCTACAAGTTCAGCAAACCCTATGAATGCGGAATCGTTTAGCAATATGATGTCGGGAGTTTATAATAAGGCTAACATAGGTGATCTTGAGTTTAATTCATCAAAGATTAGCGGTTATAATAAAGAAACTGATAAAGTCGATGAAATAAAAAGAAATATGACACCTGAATTTGAAATTGATAGCTCTTTGGGAAAGGGCTACGGTTTTGGCGATATGATGGCAGACTATAAGAAAATATTTGAGTATAAAAACTTTATAGGTGTGGTGGCTGGAGTTTCTTCATCGGTGTCTAAGTCTGTAAAAATGTTAATTCGCCAAGGTTAAGTTTTTTATTTAAATTTACTGTTTATTTTTAAGCATGAGGTAGTTTTAACCCAAAAATTAGTATTGAGTGGAGTATTGGGTAGTTGTGGAATTTTTCAAAAAAGGGTTTACTTATTTCGAAAGTTTTTTTCTTGAAATTCCTTGCTATTTTATTTGCCCTCATTCTTCTTTCTGGGTGTCAGTCTGAGCTTTATAGCAATCTCAATGAGCGCCAGGTTAATGAAATGATTATGGTTTTGGGCGAAGATGGCATTGATGCCTCGCGCACTAAAATTGAAGATGGAATTTTTTCTCTCACCATTGATAGGTCTGATTTTGTAAGAGCTATTGCTGTTCTTAGTGCGCGTGGATTACCTAGCAATTCATATCAGTCATTGGGTGATGTTTTTAAGTCAGATAAAATTGTTTCTACCCCGTTTGAAGAGCGGGCTAGGTTTATGTATGCGCTTAATCAAGAATTATCTCAAAGCATTACACAGATTGATGGTATTGTTTCCTCAAGGGTTCATATTACTATTCCTGAAGAAACTCCTTTTGCTGAAGAGAAACGTTTTGCTAGAGCTTCTATATTTATTTATCATGCACCTAGCGTTGATGTTTCAATACATATTCCAGTTATTAAAAATTTGGTTACTAGAAGTGTTGATGGTTTGTTATATGAAAATGTTACTGTTGCATTGTTTAGCTCTCAAAGTGAGAAGAAAAGCCAGAATGCAGTTGATGCTCCAAAAAAACCAAATGGCTTTACATCTTTTTTAGTTTTTCTAATTATTAGTGGTATTGCATTCTTTGTGATTAATAAATTTGTTTTAAAGCCTAAGAATAAAGCTCAAGATATTGAGCCTGTAGATAAAGAAAATGTAGAAAAACCATAACTATGCAAAATGCTGAGCAACAAAATCTCTTTAACTATAAAATTGGAGATCTAAATCCTGAGTGGTTAAGTGAATTAACTTCATCAATTTCTAACCAGAATTTTATTAATGAAATGGATAATAATGAGCGAGTGAGTCAACGCCTTGTGCATGATGTTATTGCTTCTTATGAAATTGATATTAGCGGTGATGATCAAATTGATGAGAATGTATTTGAAATATGTGAATTACTCAAATCAGACTTGAATAATATTATCGATGTATGCGGGTTAATGCTTTTTGGAACATGGTTGCGTAGGACTGTTGACCCTAAAAAACTTATTGTTTTTATTGATATTTTTGGTGAAAAAAAATTACAAGCAGCTATTAGAGCTGGCATTGAATATGAACCATTTTCTAATGCAATGGTTGAGGCTGAACGATTAAAAGAGTTTGTAAGGTTAGCTGGATCGAGAGTTATTGCTGGCTGGAGTTGGGGATTGCCCACAAATGCTGGAGCGCAAGTGAGATTGTTATTACCAAAGAATTTTTCTAATAGTGAGAGTAAAAAAAAGGTTATTGAAACAGAATTAGCGCAGAAAATTTTGTCTAAAATTAAATTAGAATATTCTAGATAAAGGTTTATTTGAGCTTATTGGGTTGAAAGTGTATGAAATGTATCATGGACAAATAATAAAAGCTGGTAATATTGAGGATCAGCAAAAACAAATATTAACTAGCCTTGAAGAGCAACAAAATTTTCAAGAAGATCATGATGTACAGCAAGAAATACCTCAAATAAAGCAACCAGAAGAAACTAAAGCTGTAATATTAACGCTTGAGAAGGCGAGTGAGCAGGCGCGCGAAATTCGAAAAAATGCTATTGCTAAGGCAAATATTGAGGGTGAGCAGATTGTTAATGAAGCAAGGGAGAGGGCGGAGTTTATTGCTTTAGAAAAAGCAGTGGAATTGTCAAATCTCTTTCGTGCTGAAATGAGTGTTATTGAGCCAATTATGGGTAATATAATTTCTGATTGTGTGAAGAAAATAATTGGCGAAATGCCAACAAGAGATGTAAATAGAGGAATATTGAAAACTGCTTTAAGCGAGTTTTCGCAACATCGGGTTTTATCGGTTAAAATTTCACCTAAAGATTATGATGAAGAATGGTGGGAAAATTGGGTTTGGGCTCGTGATAATAATCTTGATGTAAGCATGTTTGAAAGAGATAGCTCGATTGAAGAGGGGCGGGCAATTGTTAGTTTTGCAGGACGTGAAATTGATATTGGTCTTAAGACTCAGATAGCGGCTTTGCAAAAGGCTGTAACATTGAGGATTAATGGTGAACTTGAAAATATTATAACTGATGATAGTGAACAGCAAGAGGGCTAATAATGTCAGTTGGTCTTGAAAACGCCCTAAAAAATATTGAAAAACGAGTTAAAAAAACTAGTTTTACAAGATCGATTGGGCGAATTGTTGAGGCAAATTCTGCCAAAATCCTTACAACTTTGAGTGATACATTTATTGGTGAAATTTGTAACATTACTAGTTTAGAATCTGACTATCATTTATCAGCTCAAACAATTTCTATAAAAGATGGCAATGCGATTCTTGCTCCTTTGGGTGATATTGCTGGAATGCCCAGTGACGCACAGGTTTTGCCAACTGGTGAGCCTTTTAAGATTTATGTAGGAGATGCGTTGTTGGGGCGAGTGCTTGATGGTTTAGGGCAACCACTTGAGGGACCGCCGCTTGAAAAAGATAAGCTTATTGAAAGGCTTATTACTCCAGATACTATCTCGCCTATGGATAGACCGATAATTAGTGATGTGTTTGAAACTGGGATTAAAAGCATTGATGGCATGGCGACTTTGGGGGTTGGGCAGAGAATTAGTGTTTTGGGGGAGGCTAGTGCTGGTAAATCTACCACGCTGGCAATGCTTGCGAAACACTCAAAAGCTGATGTGGTGATTTTAGTTTCGGTGGGGGAGCGGGGGCGAGAAATTCGTGAGTTGCTGGATAGGCAATTGCCTGAGGAGTTTAGAAAAACTTGCGTAGTTGTTGCTTCAACTTCAGAAAAACCAGCAATGGAACGTCTTATGGCCTCGCATTTGGGGCTTTCAATTGCGGAGTATTTTCGGGATCAATCAAAACATGTGCTGCTACTGTTTGATAGTGTGACGAGGTTTGCGCGCGCTCAGCGTGAGGTTTCTCTTGCTGCTGGTGAAGCTGCTGTTCGGCGTGGTTATACTGCATCACTTTATGCAGAGCTTCCACGATTGGTGGAGCGTTGTGGAAAGACTACTAAGGGGGCAATATCGGCTATTTTTACTGTTCTAACAGAAGCGGAGGGTATTGGTGATCCGATTGCTGAGGAGCTTACTAGTTTGACTGATGGGCATATAATATTAAGTTCGAAACTTGGTCAAAAAGGGCATTTTCCTGCGGTTGATGTTTTGCGATCCCGATCTCGATTAATGTCTGAATTAATCAGCCCTGAACATGCACAAGCTGCGAATAAAATGCGAAGCTTGATGAATAAATATGATGAGGTTGAGCTTTTGGTGCAAGTGGGTGAATATAGCGAGGGGTCTGATTTAGAGGCAGATGAGGCAATAGCAAAACATGGGGCAATAAATAAATTTTTACAGCAAACGCCTGATGATGTTTGTCATTATGAAGAAAATGTTGCAACTTTAATAAGAATTATGAATCATGGATAGTAAAACTATAAAGCAGCTTTTAGGTGCAAAAAAATTGCATGTTAAAATTGCCAAGAAAGATCTTGGACGCGCTCATAGTGACTTGTTGCGGGTTCAAAGCCAGATTAATCATTTGCAACATCAATTAGCCGCTATCCAAAATAATAGTAAGGAAAAGCAAGAGGAAGCATTGCGTAAGGCTTTATCTGGTGATTTTACTAAGGTTATTCATACTAAGGTTTGTAATGTTTATGAATTGATTGAATATGAAATTAGTCAAGTTAAACAGTTTATTGTTAAAGAAAAACAAGCAGAAAAATCTGCTAAACAGCAAGTTGTTATTGCGCAAACCAAATTGACTAAAGCAATGCAAAAAGAAGAGAAAATTCAGCATGTCTTATCTACTATTGAGAGAGAAGAGATGGTTAGAAATGAGATTCTTGATGAAGAAGCTCAATGATTTGCATGACTATTATTGCTAAAAATATATATCTTTAATAAATTGGTAAAAAATAAAGATTTTTTAGACTAAATATATATGATTCATAAATCATTCATCATTAATGATTGGTTATTATACGCATATTTATTTGGAGTCTAAAGAATGCCCTTAAACACGTTACATGAAATCTGGCGAGATGCTGTGCCAGACTTAGTGTTTAAAGCGCATGGAATTGAGGGGAAATTATTCTTAAATGCGGTTGATGAACTCCCTGTTGTGAATAATCCAATGGTAGTTGAAGCTAGTTTTGATGGTGAATCATTTCAATTATTTTTTGAAAAAAACTTTATAGATAGTGTTTTTATCTCCTCATCAAGTGGAGTTGTTGGCGAGAAAATTTCAAGCACTAATGCAGCATTAGTTTTTGAGCATATTTTTACTGAACCTCTGATTTTGCTCGAAAAAATTCTAAAAACCAAGATTTTAATACATGAAATAACTAGTGCTAAAGAACAGCCTAAAGAGAATGGCTTTGGATTTTCTATTCATTCAATGGATAATGTTTTTGAGGCAGTATTTGTTTGTAGTGATAACTCTATTCTAAAAAAACTTGCTGATGAATTATCGCCTTTTCAAGCACCTGGTGAAAAATTATGCTCAAATATTTGTGATGTGATTATTGGTCCAATTGGAATTTCTAATAATGCAATAAATAATGTTGAAAAAGGAGATTTGGTCAGTATTGGGCAAAAGATGGATCAAGGGCTTTTTGGTTATGTTGTGCGGGAAAGTGGCACATATTGGGAAGTGGCGCTTGAGCCATCACTTGCTGTGATTGATTCTAGCGCAAAGAAAATTTCGGATTTATTGGAGAATATAAATTGCGATAATCTTATTGGCATTAAAATTGGGAGTATTGATATTCCTGCCTCTGAAGTATCAGGGGTTAAGCTCAATGATAGTTTTCAAGTTGATCGAATTGCGAATAACGTTGTTTATTTGGTGGTTGATGGGAAAAATATTGCAAGTGGAAGTTTGCAAAATGTATCTGACATTCTTTGTATGGCAGTTAATAGATTGGAGCTAGAAAATGCCGATTGAGACTAATAGTTTTAGCGTTCTTATATTATTAGTTCTGTTGGGTTTTTTGCCTTTAGCAGCAATTACTGTGACTGCTTTTGCAAAAATTGCAATTGTTCTTGGTTTAGTAAGAAATGCTCTTGGTATTCAGCAACTCCCTCCTAATATTGTTATTTATACTCTAGCTGTTATTTTAGCTAGTTTTATTGCAATGCCAATAATGACAGAAATATATAATGAAATAATCACTGAAGAGATAGAGTTTATTAGTCTTGAGGAGTGGCAAAGAGCTGGTGAATTAGCAATGGCACCGTTAAAAGAGTTTTTGATTAAGCATACTGATTTAACTCAATTAGCTTTTTTTAAAGCATCGGCTGAGAAAATTTGGGAATCTAGTGGAAGTTTTACTGGTGATGAGCATTCTATTGCTATATTAGCTCCTGCTTTTTTGCTGACTGAACTTACAGATGCCTTCAAAATTGGTTTCCTGCTTTATTTGCCATTTTTAGCGGTTGATATTATTGTCACTACAGTATTGGTTGCGCTTGGAATGATGATGGTCCCACCAACTACTATCGCTATTCCCTTTAAGCTGATGCTGTTTGTTTATCTTGATGGTTGGAGCAAGCTTGTTCATGGGCTTGTTCTCACTTACATTTGAAAAAGGAGTTATCATAGATGAACGATTCAACTCTGCTTACCTATCTTTTTGATGTTATGTATGGTGCGGGCGTTATTATTATTCCGCCATTATTGGTGGCGACTGCAGTTGCTTTTTTGATTGGCTTGCTGCAAGCGGTTACTCAAATTCAGGAACAAACCCTTCCGCAAACCATTAAGATGTTTGTTATTGGTTTTATCCTTATTGCTTATGGCTCGTCTTTAGTAGCACCGCTTTTTTCAGTTTCTCAAAGAATATTTACTGAATTTCATACTATTGTTTGAGTTTTTTATAATCGCTTGTTTATTTATCATTTTGCTAAAAACCAAGAAAAACAGAGGCATCCGTTGGATTTAAGTTTTCTAATAGATATGTTAACACCAGTAGCAAATGTGATTCTTTTAAGCATTGCACGACCTTATGGTTTCACAATGACCTTTATTGTTTTTGCTTGGTTTAGAGCAGATACAGGTATGGTGAGAATGGGCGTTGCTATTGCTCTGGGAGTGCCTATTTTTGCTTATGCTGGACCGCAAGAATATGAATTGATTAACTCAAGTGAAATCCCAGTTCTAATTTTACTGTTAAAAGAAATATTAATTGGTGCAATTATGGGGTGGTTAGTTTCCTTTCCTTTGTTGATTGCTTCAGGGGCGGGGGGTATTATTGACACCTATAGCGGTGGGTCGCAAGGAACAACTGACCCTACAGGTGGGCAAGTTACGCCCGTAGCGCATCTATTTATGATTACAACATTAGGGTTGTTTGCAACTGTTGGTGGATTTTGGATTGTTACTGACTTACTCTATGAGAGTTATGCGACTTGGCCGATTTATACTGCTTTGCCTGACATTACTGCTGGTATAGATATAATATTTTCTATGATTACATCTTTGGTTGCGGCTGCGTTCATTCTTGCAGCTCCAATTCTTGCCGTTATGTTTTTTTCTGATATAATTTTTTTGATAGCTGCAAAGCTTGGTAAAAAAATTAATGTTACCTTTTTGGCTTTTACTGTTAAATCAACTATAGTTATTTTATTGTTGCCAGTTTTTACTTATATTTTAGTGCAGGCAGACAAAAAGAATTTTGAGCAATTTTCGCAAGTGAGCGTGTTTTTGAGGTCTTTGTTATAATGGGTGATGAATCAGAAGAAAAAACCTTAGACCCCACCGACCATAAGCTGAAAAAATCGCGTGAAAAAGGGCAAGTTTCTAGTAGTGCTGACTTTGTGACCGCTATGGTTACTTTGACAGGTGTGGTTGTTGTCTATGTTCTATCTTCCTCTTTCTTGGGGTTATTTGCTTCGCTTTTTAATCATGGAATAATGGTGATGGGAGATTCAAGTAAGGCAATAATGAAGGGGCAGTTATATTTTGTTTCTGAAGGCATAATCACTGCAGTAGCGCCGCTGGCTATTGTAGTGGGAATGGTAGCTATTGTGGCTAATATACTTCATAAAAAGGGTATTCCTTTTTCTCTTCACCCGATCAAGCCTGATTTTAACCGACTTAACCCTGCGAAAGGATTGAAAAACCTGTTCTCTAAAAGAAGTTTTACCGAGTTTTCGGTTGCTTTGCTAAGAGTGCTTTTATGGTTTTGTTCTGCTATTTTTATTATTTGGATATGGCTTCCTGACTTAATTTCATCTCCCATTTGTGGAGCTGGGTGTATTTTGACTTCGATTAAAACTATTGCAATTTATCTATTTCTTACAGCTTGTATTTTGCTGGTTGTTTTTGGAATTTTAGATATACCTATGCAGGTGGCTTTGTTCAAAAAAGATCAAAAAATGAGTTTTAGTGAACAAAAACGTGAAAGAAAAACTACTCAAGGGAACCCAGAAATTAAAGGGAAACAACGCCAGTTAGGTAGAGAAATGTTGGAGGAGGCAGAGCAGGGTAAAATACTTGAAGATTTGCAGGGATTGTTATTATTTGGTGGTGATTGTGTGGTTGAGGTTCGATTCAAGACTGGGAAAACACCACTCCCCATCGTTTATGCCAAAGCAAAAGGAGATATTGCTTATGATATTTTGGCAAGAGCGAGGGTGGGTGGATTTCCAGTTGAAGATATTGGTGAAGTTGCTGCTGATATTTATAAAAAAGTAGGTAGAGGTAAGACTGTTCTTCAAAAACATTTTACACCAGTTGCTAATGCGTTAGTTAAACATAAACTTATATAGAATGTAGATTTTTAGGTAGAATGGCTATTTTTTAGATTAATAGCACTCTTCTTTACTATATAAAAATTTTGCGGTTTAATAATCATTAAAAAATGGTTAGTATAATAATTATCATGCAACTAGTGTTATTAATTGTTTTTTGTTAATGAGATTTTTAATAATTTTTGAATTAAAAAGTTAGGGTTAGTGAAGGTTACTTCACAGGAGGAATATGTCAGAGTTAGCAGGCATAAAACAAAAAGATGCAGGTAGCGCTGGGTTTTGCAGCGATGATTTTGCTATGGCATCTCAAAAAGCTTTGAATATTTTGATTATAGATAACAATGTTATTTATCGTGAGGGTTTAAAAGCTTGCCTTATGCTTGATAATGAAAATTGGATTGTTAATGTAAGTTCTAACAATAATTTAGATGCTTTGTTTCGTAATGAGCTTGTTGTTGATCTTATTATGTTGAGTGTTGAAAAAGATATAGACCTGCTAGAGATGACTAAAATGTTTGCCTCGTTAAGTTCTAAGCCTATCATTATTGTGATGTGTAATAATAATGCTGATATTCATAAAGCAGGAGGGCTTATTGGTGATGGGGTTAAGGGGCTTATTGAGTATAATTCTGATATTGGGATTTATAAAGATGCGATAAATGGAGTTGTCTCTGGGAAAAATTATTATACTTCTTCTATTTCTGCTATTTTATTTACTGGTAGTGCAGAAGGAGATGATGGCGGTAAAAAATATAACCTGACAAAGCGTGAAGTTGATGTTTTGATGCTTATTTCTAGCGGTTTAAGTAATAAAGAAATTGCTAATCATTATACACTGAGTGTCAGGACTGTTGAAACCCATCGTCAAAATATTAGACAGAAAACTCAGGTTAATAGCTTGAAAGACTTGATACAAATTTCAAAAGATTTAGATGCGGGGGGCTAATTTTTTATTTGTAATAAATGTTAAGTTTATGATGGTAAGATTTAGATTATAATAGAATAATTGGTGCAAGGTAAGAATATTGAGTAAAAAGAGTAATAATTTAGCTAGAGTTGTGCGTTTGGGCGCTAGCTTTGCATTAAGTATTGGCTT
>JAMONS010000036.1 GCA_027065555.1 Hyphomicrobiales bacterium
AACGCAGGACAGACGTATGTCTCGTGTAGCTTTAACTACTCATAATGGTGGAGTTGAGGGTGCTATTGAAACTTATAAATCTAACCCAACTCCAAACCTAATAATTATTGAGACATCTTTGATGGTAGAAGAAATTATTTCTTCTCTTAGTAAATTGGCTGAAGTGTGTGATTCTGGAACACAATTATTGGTTTTAGGACACATAAATGATGTTATTCTTTATCGTGAGTTAAAAAGTTTTGGAGTTGCAGAATATTTTGTCTTACCAGTTAGCTCGCAAATATTAGCTAGTGCTATTAGTGAGTTATTTGCTTCAGATGATGCAAAGCCTATTGGGCGCTCCATTGCTTTCATTGGAGCAAAAGGGGGAATAGGTTCTTCAACTATTGCTCATAATAGTGCTTGGGCAATAGCTAATAATATTATGCAAGATGTTGTAATACTTGATATGGATATTGCTTTTGGTACTTCGGGACTTAATTTTAATCAAGATCCAGCAACAGGAATAGCTGATGCACTATTTGCTAGTGAAACATTAGATGGGCTTAAGCTTGATCGTATTATGTCAAAAGCTGCCAAGCATATTAATTTATTAAGTGCGTCATGCAACCTTGATAAGGTTTATGATTTTAATGAGCGTAGCTTTGAAAATATTATTGAGTTATGTCAGCAAAGTGTGCCGATTGTAATTTTAGACATTCCTCATGTTTGGAATGGTTGGGTAAAACATACCTTATCTATGGTTGATGAAATTGTTATTGTTGTTGAGCCAGACTTGGCAAATCTAAGAAATGCTAAAAACATAATTGATATATTAAAAACATTGCGCCCAACAGAGGCAGAGCCTTTGTTAATTGTAAATAAGAGTGGTGTTGCAAAACGCCCTGAAATTGTTGCGCAGGAATTTGCTGATTCAATCGAATGTAAATTATTTGAAGAAATTGCTTTTGATAGTGCGGTTTTTGGTACTGCAGCAAATAATGGTCAGATGATTGCTGAAATTGCTAAAAATCATAAGGCTGTAGAGGTTTTCAAAAAAATTGCTTCTAGGGTAAGTGGGCGCGATAGTGAGGAAACTAATAAGAAATCAGTTGGGTTAAGTATTCCAAGTTTGATGAAACTTTTAAAGCGCGCCTAAGGGCTTAAGTAAATAGGATAAATAATGTTTGGTAAGCGTACTAATTTTGATAAAAAACTAGGAAATCAACAGGGAAATAAACCTGTATCTCCAGTTGCTCAAGATAGCCAAACAACTATCACATCTCCTACACAAAAGAAAATAGAAGATAGTGTGCAGCCATACTCGCATGAGAAAAAATCAGTGCAAACAGAGAAAGTTGCTACGGGCAGTTCGGATAAGCAATCTGAACAATATTTCTCTATTAGATCTGTAGTATTTTCAGCACTTATAGATTCACTTGATTTAAGTCAGCTTGCGACAATGGAAGGTGAGGCCGCTCGTGAAGAAATTCGTGATATTGTTTTAGAAATTGTCTCACTTAAGTCGATTGTTATGTCAATAGCAGATCAAGAAGAATTGCTTGATGATATTTGCGATGATGTATTGGGATATGGACCGCTTGAGCCTTTATTAGCACGTGATGATATCGCCGATATTATGATAAATGGATCGCAAAAATGTTATATTGAAGTTAATGGTAAGGTTAAACTTACTAATGTTCGCTTTAGAGATGATGCGCATTTAATGAATGTTTGTCAGCGCATTGTTAGCCAAGTTGGACGTCGAGTTGATGAAAGTTCGCCAATTTGTGATGCTCGCCTTCCCGATGGCTCACGTGTTAATGTTATTGCGCCCCCATTAGCCATTGATGGTGCTTCGCTCACTATTCGGAAGTTTAAGAAAGACAAATTGACACTGCCTCAATTAGTAAAGTTTGGCTCGATTTCACCGGACGGAGCAGAAGTGTTGCGAATTATTGGACGTATCCGAGCAAATGTTCTGATTTCTGGCGGTACTGGCTCGGGTAAAACAACTTTGTTGAATTGTCTAACTGCTTTTATTGAGCCTGATGAGCGTATTATTACTTGCGAAGATAGTGCTGAATTACAATTACAACAGCCCCACACTGTGCGTCTTGAAACTAGACCGCCTAATATTGAGGGTGAGGGCGAAGTTACTATGCGTGATTTGGTGAAGAACTGTTTACGTATGCGTCCTGAAAGAATAATTGTGGGTGAGGTGCGTGGCCCTGAAGCGTTTGATCTTTTGCAAGCTATGAATACGGGGCATGACGGTTCAATGGGAACACTTCACGCTAACTCTCCACGTGAAGCATTAAGCCGTATTGAATCTATGATTACTATGGGAGGATATTCGCTTCCCTCAAGAACTATTCGTGAGATGATAGTTTCATCGATCGATGTGATAGTTCAAGCATCTCGTCTTCGTGATGGTTCGCGCCGCATTACTCATATTACTGAAGTGTTGGGAATGGAGGGCGAAGTCATCGTGACGCAAGATGTATTTCTTTATGATATTACTGGAGAAGATGAAAACGGGGATCTTACAGGTATTCATTACTCAACGGGTGTAACGAAGCCTAAATTTAATGAAAGAGCTCGTTATTTTAACGAAGAGGCAAACCTTGTTAGTGCGCTTGAGAGTTCTAATGTTGAACATAAAGAAATGGTAGATAAATAATATGTCATCATTAATTTTAGCATTATTAGCTTTTTTATCTGTTGGAGCATTGGGTGCGGCGTTTGTTCCGTCAATTTTTGGAAATAGCAAAAAAGTTGACAAACGAATAAGTGTTTATTCAGGTAATATGCGAGATAAAAACAAAACCAAGAATTTGTTACGCAATAAGGAAAATAAGCGCAAAGCCATTCAGCAAGTACTAGATGATCATGCGCAAAAGAATAAGAAAAAGAAACTATCCTTAAAGGAAAAAATTTTTCAATCTGGAATGTCTATCAGCAAAGGCGCTTATATTCGTAATGCTATAATTGCTAATGTAATATTTTTTATTGTTTTGTTTTTAATTGAAACACCTGTTTGGTTTGCAGCAATTATGTCTGTCGGCATGGCCTATGTTGGGGCAATGTGGTTTTTAGGGTTTAAGAAAAAAAGATATCAAGCAAAATATCTTAACGAATTACCCAATGCTGTAGAAGCGATTGTGCGTGGTATTAAAGCTGGAATGCCATTAAATGATTCAATTAGGGTTGTTGCCAAAGATGTTAAAGAGCCTGTTCGCAGCGAATTTGCCCGTGTGGTAGCGCAACAAGCAATAGGCAAGGGCATGGCCGATTCTATAATGGTTTTATATGATCGTGTTCCTGTTTCAGAGGTAAATTTTTTGGTTGTTGTTATTGCTGTGCAAGAGCAATCAGGCGGTAATTTGGCTGAAGCGTTGCAAAATCTTTCTCAAGTGTTGCGTGATCGTAAAAAAATGAAGGCAAAAGTAAAAGCTATGGCTTCAGAAGCTAAAGCTTCGGCTGGGATTATTGGTTCATTGCCTTTTATTGTAGCAATTTTAGTATCAATAGCTAGTCCAGGATATTTGAGCCCATTATTTGAAACTCCAATGGGTAATGTTTGGCTGGGGATTGCAGTAGCTATGTTGTCAATGGGTGGGTTTATTATGAATAAAATGATCCAGTTTGATTATTAGACCCTGTTTGTTTATGCGTGTTTGGAATTTGAAATAATGATAAATATAGTTGAGCTATTTACCAATAGAGATTCTTTGATGAGTATATTGGCAGCTATTGCAGTTGCTGCAATTATTTTTACCATTGGCGCACATTTTTTTGATCGGGTAGAATTTAAATCACGGATAAAGCATGTCGCAAATGAGCGGGAAAGAATGCGCATTGCAGAAATGTCGCGCTTAAGAGAGAGCGAAGGCAAGGTAAATAGTGCAAGAAGTGATAAAAATTCAAAAGAATATATGGAAACTATTGTTAAGAAGTTCTCATTAAAAAAAGCTTTTGTTGATGATAAAACTCAACTAAAAATGTTACAAGCGGGCTATCGTAGTAAATCTGCGATGACAACTTTTCTATTTTTTCGTTTTGTAACCCCTATAATTTTGTTTGTTGTTGTTTTTGCATATTTAGCATTAGTCATGATGAGTGAAGAGCCGCTTTATTTATCCATGCTCTATTCTTTGGCTGCAGCTTTGATAGGGTCTTATCTTCCTGTGATATTGTTAAAAAACACAATTACTAAACGTCAGAAATCGATTAAAAAGGCATGGCCTGATTGTTTGGACTTAATGTTATTATGTGTTGAAAGTGGAATGTCGATAGAGCTTTCATTTAAGAGGGTGGGTAAAGAAATGGGACAGCAAAGTGCTGAATTGGCTGAAGAGCTAACATTGACCAATGCCGAACTTTCTTTTCTTGAGGAACGCAGTATGGCTTTTAAAAATCTTGGGATAAGAACAGGAATTGACGCTGTAAGTTCTGTAATGACTGCTTTGATACAAGCTGATAAATATGGAACGTCTATTGGTCAATCTTTGCGGGTTATGGCCGAAGAAGGGCGAAATGATAGGATGATGGCAGCAGAAAAAAAGGCAGCCTCACTGCCGCCAAAACTTACCGTACCACTTATTCTTTTCTTCTTGCCAGTATTATTCATTGTTATTATGGCGCCAGCAATGTTGAGGATTTTTGGCCCTGGTGGAATAATGTCATAGAACGGAATAAATAAAACATTATTGAACTGAGCTTACATTTCCTAGCTTTGCTTATAATATTATGTTAGATTTAGCGATATTTTTTATAAATTCTAACTATATGAGGCTGGCATGTCAGGAAATCTCTCTCCTAAAGAATTAGAAAAAGCTGTTGCTAGCGGCGAAATTGACACCATAATTGTAGCGCAAATTGATATGCAGGGGCGCTTGATGGGTAAGCGGTTTCATGCAGATTTTTTCTTTAAAAGCGAAGTGAATGAAACTCATTCGTGTAATTACTTGCTGGCAACTGATATAGAAATGCTAACTGTTGAAGGCTATAAAGCCACCTCTTGGCAGGCTGGTTATGGCGATTATATCATGAAGCCAGATATTAGCACTTTACGTCTCATTCCATGGCTTGAAAAAACCGCTTTAGTTTTGTGTGATATTAAAGACCATAAAACCCATAAAGACGTACCTCATTCACCACGTGCTATATTAAAAAAGCAAATTGCTCGCCTTGAAAAAATGGACATGAAAGCAATGATGGCAACCGAATTAGAATTTCATGTTTTCAAACAAGATTTTGAGCAAGCCCATGATGAGGGATATAGCAATTTAGAACCAATAAGTCCCTATAATGAAGATTATCATATTTTCCAAACTACAAAAGAAGAGGGCTTAATGCGAGCAATTCGTAATGGATTGCATGGTGCTGGCATTGTGGTTGAAAATACCAAAGGAGAAGCAGACGCTGGGCAAGCAGAAGTGAATGTGAAATATTGTGAAGCGCTAGAAGTTGCAGATAATCACGTTATTATAAAAAATGGCGTAAAAGAAATGGCTTTTTTGCATGGCAATGCGGTGACGTTTTTGGCAAAATGGAGCGCCAAGGCTGCTGGAAATTCTTCGCATATTCATCAATCCCTATGGAGCAAAGAGGGCGAACCACTTTTCTATGATGAAAAAGAAAAGCACGCCATGTCTATGGTTATGCGCTCATATATGGCAGGATTATTGGCGCACGCTAGTGAGACGACTTTGTTTCTTGCCCCTTACATAAATTCATACAAAAGATTTGTTGCAGGAACTTTTGCGCCGACTAAAGCCATTTGGTCAATGGATAATCGTACCGCTGGCTTTAGGGTCTGTGGGGCGGATAGTAAATCGGTACGAGTTGAATGTCGTATTGGTGGCTCAGACCTAAATCCATATTTAGCACTAGCGGCACAAATTGCCGCTGGTATTGAGGGTATTGAAAAAAATATGAAGCTAGAAAAAGAGTTTGTTGGTGATGCTTATGGCGGTAAAAATGTGCGTGAAATTCCAGCCACATTACGTGAAGCAACAAAAGCATTGGATAATTCAAAAATGCTTCGAAAAGCATTTGGCGATGATGTTATTGAGCATTATATTCATGCCGCTAAGCATGAGCAGAAAGAATTTGATGGCATTGTAAGCGATTGGGAAGTTAATCGTGGGTTTGAAAGAGTGTAGCAGTTACTATTGACATAGTTATTTTGTTCCTATATAGTAATTAAATAACTATTGGAGAATGATATGAGCAAATATACACCGATTGAACAACACCTCAAATATACAAAAAAAGAAATTTTACGAATGACTTTTAATGAGGTTGAAACAATTATAAATGACAAATTACCTAAATCTGCTCGAAAGTTTCGGGCATGGTGGAGCAATGATGCATCTACACACACACAAGCATTAGCTTGGCTTAAAGCTGGATACATTACTGAACGTGTTGATATGAAAGATGAAACGCTGGTTTTCCGACGTGAAGAAATTTTACCCTCTCAAAAGAAAGATATGCAAACGTCTGCACCAGACGCTCCTCACCCATTATTCGGCTTGATGAAAGGGCTTATTACAATTCCTGATGACTTGGACCTAACCAAACCTGCAGATCCTGAATGGGGTAAAAATACCTATGGCTCTGGTAAAGAATAATGGAACCATTAATTTTAGATACCTGCGCAATAATATGGATTTCTAGCGGTGAAAAAGTATCAGATATTGCGTTAGATAGTATGAAAAAAACTGCTGCAGCAGGAATTTTTACGTATATTTCACCAATTTCAGCTTGGGAATTAGGGTTGCTTGTATCTAAAGGGCGGCTGCCAGCAAAAGTTAATGAGAGAGTTTGGCTTGATAGAATGTTAGCGCTCCCAATGATGGAATATTCTGAGCTGTCGCCAGATTTACTAATAGGATCATCTTATCTACCAGGTGTGCCACCAAACGACCCTGCGGACAGAATAATTATTGCAACAGCGCGCCAATATGGTTTGAGTATTATTACACGTGATAAGTTGATATTAAATTATGCAAAAGATGGGCATGTAAAAGCGATAGCTTGTTAAAGAGAGTAAAATGAAAAAAGTAAAATTAATATCCCCCATAGATGGCTCAATCTATATTAAGCGTGAAGTTGCAAGTGAGCAAGCAGCAAAGGAAACGATTGCTAATGCAAAACATGCACAAACAGCATGGGCAAATCGTTCAATAGATGAGCGCACAAAATTGGTTATGTCTGGCATTGAAAAACTAGGTGAGATGAATGAGGAAATCACTTTAGAATTGGCGCATCAAATGGGTCGCCCTATTCGTTATGGTGGTGAATTTTCTGGTGTTAGTGAACGCTCAAACTATATGGCCTCGATTGCTAAAAAATCGCTACATCCGATTTTAATTGAAAATAGCGAGAGGTTTGAGCGCAAAATTAAACGAGTGCCCCATGGTTTGGTTTTTGTTATTGCGCCATGGAATTATCCCTATATGACGGCGATAAATTCTATTGTGCCTGCGCTTATTGCAGGTAATGTTGTGATATTAAAACATGCTAGCCAAACGCTAAAAGTTGGCGAGAGATTGGAACAGGCATTGCACGCAGGTGGCGTGCCAAAAGCAGTGTTTCAAAATATAGTACTTGATCATCAAACAACATCTAATCTAATTGCTGATAATAATTTTGACTTCATTAATTTTACTGGCTCGGTTGGTGGTGGCAAAGCTATTGAAAAAGCTGCGGCTGGCACGTTTACTCCGATAGGGCTTGAGCTTGGCGGTAAAGATCCTGCTTATGTTATGGAAGATGCGGATATTGATTTAGCGGTTGAAACGCTAATTGATGGCGCAATGTTTAATTCGGGGCAATCTTGTTGCGGTATTGAGCGCATATATGTTTGCGAAAAACTTTATGATGAGTTTGTTAAAAAGGCAGTGGCGATTGTTTCGCAATATAAGTTGGGTAATCCGCTAGATAAAGAAACTACATTAGGCCCATTGGCGCACGATCGTTTTTCGCAAGATATTAGGGCGCAAATTAATGAGGCTATTGCTATGGGAGCAACGCCAATGATTGATGGGGATTTATTTCCTGAGGATAATGGCGGCGCATATCTAGCTCCGCAAATTCTTACCAATGTCACCCACGATATGCGCATCATGATGGACGAAACTTTTGGCCCTGCGGTTGGTATTATGAAAGTGTCAACAGATGAGGAAGCCATTTCGCTAATGAATGATAGTGAATTTGGGCTAACGGCCTCGCTTTGGACTAAAGATATTGAGCGAGCTAAAGATATTGCAGATCAAATTGAAACTGGCACTGTTTTTATGAACAGGGCTGATTATATTGATCCTGCTTTATGTTGGACGGGTTGTAAGAATACAGGGAGAGGGGGAGCGATGTCAGAAATTGGTTATCATAATCTCACTCGTCCAAAATCCTATCATCTCGTAAAGGGAAATTAATATGGAACAATATGCAAATTGGAATTATCCAACCCCAATTCGCTTTGGCGCTGGACGCATTAGCGAGCTTGTTGAAACAATAAAACTAGTTGGTATGGAAAACCCACTTTTTGTTACCGATAAGGGTTTGGCAAATTTACCGATAACCCAAAATGCGCTTGATCTCATGGAGAGCGGTGGATTTGGGCGAGCGGTGTTTTTTGATGTTGATGTTAATCCAAATGATATAAATCTTAGTGCTGGTGTTGATATGTTTTTACAAGGCAAGCATGATGGGGTGATTGCTTTTGGTGGTGGCTCGGCGCTTGATTTGGGTAAGTTAATCGCCTTTCAAGCAAGGCAAAGCCGCCCGATTTGGGATTTTGAGGATATTGGTGATTATTGGACAAGGGCTAATCAGAGCGCTATTGCGCCGATAATTGCTATTCCTACAACGGCTGGCACGGGCTCTGAAGTTGGGCGAGCGGGCGTGCTTACTAATTCGCAAACCCATGTGAAAAAGATAATTTTCCACCCCAAGATTTTACCACAAGTAGTAATTTGTGATCCTGAACTTAGCGTTGGAATGCCTCAAATAATTAGTGTTGGTACAGGAATGGATGCGTTTATTCATTCGCTTGAAGCATATTCATCACCGTTTTATCACCCAATGAGCCAAGGCATTGCGCTTGAGGGCATGCGTTTGGTGAAAGAAAATTTAAGCAAAGTCTATGCTAATCCAAATGATATTGAAGCACGATCACACATGATGGCGGCGGCGGCAATGGGGGCAGTGGCTTTTCAAAAAGGCTTGGGGGCAATGCACGCACTTTCGCATTCTGTTGGCGCTCTTTATAATACGCCGCACGGCATGACCAATGCTATTGTTATGCCATATGTGCTTAGGTTTAATAGAGAAGCGATAGAGCAGCGCATTGAAAACCTTGCCGCCTATCTTGATATTAAAGGTGGCTTTGATGGGTTTTATAAATATATTATGCAAATGCGTAGTGATTTTGAAGTGCCAGAAAAACTACGCTCGCTAGGAGTTGATAATTTGCGCATTGATGAATTGGCACAAATGGCAGTGAATGATCCTAGCGCTGGTGGCAATCCAGTTGAGTTGAGCTTTGATGCAGCAAAGGCGCTTTTCGAAGAAACTATTTAGGGTTTTTACTCCAACAAATTTTTATAGTAAATGCACAATAGAGTTGGCATAATAATTTAGCAAATCTGTTTCTTGCCAGTTCGCACGATATTTATCGTCTTCTTTTTTTACTATATGGCGTAGGGTGAGCATACGCAAACCTACATCAATTAAATAATCATGATCATTGCGTGGTACATGAATATGCGCTCCGCTTTCTTCTAGTTTTGTGATTAGATTAAAGGTCTTTTGTTTTACCTCAAATAGGGAAAGTGGGCGTGCGCCCTCTTGCACAAATATTGTTGCAATTAGCGAGACGGGTAAAACAGGCACAGCTTTGCCAACCTCTTGCATTAGGCTTTGCCCTAAATTTTCAATTTCTTTGAAGCGCTGTTCTTCGCTCATTAAGCGCAAATCAAAAACTTCTTTATTCTTGTCGTCTTTATTCTTGTCGCCGTTGGTCGCTTCGCTCCCGTCCCCGACACCCCCGCCTTTCTTATCCTTGCCGCCGTTGGTCGCTACGCTTCCGTCCCCGGCACCCCCGCCGGTTGTTCTTTTTCCGTTGCTTATTTTTGCGCTCCTGCTGCTTAGGTATTTTCGCATTGAAACTGGTTTGCCAAACGACACACAGGCATAGCCATTACGAAACCATTGTCCCTTAAAGGCTAGTGCTATTGAATGCCCGATAAAGCCAAATAGGATTTTTGGTGAGAAGCGAAATTTTGGTTTTTCTCCTTGTTTGCGTTTGGCGTTGGAGCTGAGCATTCTATCTTCAAGCACCCTGTCATAATTTAGACCGACTGGAACAAATACAATATCTTTGTCCGAGTTTGGATCAAAATCGCTTACCATATATGAGAGCAAGCCAAATTTTGGCGGGCGTAATTTGCCATCCATTGAAAGGCCACCTTCGGGAAATATCGCCTGTGTTACCCCAGCTTCTGTTGCCATGTGCACATAACGGGCCAGCACTTTTCTATAAAGTGCATTTCCAGTTGATTGGCGGCGCACAAAATATGCCCCCATTGCTCGAATGAGGCTTTGTAACCCCCAAATTTGCGCCCATTCACCCACCGCATAAGAAAGCGCAGAAGAAGTTGCCGCCATATAAGTTACTAAAACATAGTCCATGTTTGAGCGGTGGTTCATTACAAAAACCACGCTAGAATTTTCATCAATTTCTTTTAATGCCTTCTCATCTGGGTTGCCTAAACGTACCCGATAGAGCATTTTTGAGATAGAGCGTGCTAGCCTCGTGCCTATCTTAAAATATGTGTAGTGCGAAAATGCTGGCACGACTTCATGTGCATAGGAGCGTGCTTTTTCCATTATTACTTCACGTGTTGAACCGCTCTCTTTTGCTTGGTTTTCAATCGCCTTTATAACTTCTGGATCAAACATTAAAGCATCGATTAAGCCCTCTCTTTTTGTTAGCTTAAAGGGTTGGATTTTTAGTGAAAGTTTTGAATTTAGTTTTTCAATGGCTTTATTGGCACGACGGCGAAAAAACCAGCGAACGGAAGGCGCAAGCAAACGATCAATTAGCCCAAAAAGTGCTAAAATTGCTGCTAGAACCACAAACCATATTGGTAGTGTAATTGTTCCCATTTTTCTCCCCTTAAAGGAGTGTGGCGCTTTCGGTGGTTTTCGTCAAGCTTTGCCTGAAGTTATCTATTTGGCTTGCAGGGTGAAGTGGTAGATAAGAGACAAGCTTTTGGTGGGTGGGGTTTCCTCAAAAGGCCATGTGCTTTGCGCTAATTCTGGCACAAAAGAGAATAGGAAAGAACATAGGCTAAGAAATATTTCTGTGCTTCTAAGCTCTTGCAAAACGATAACTTTATCCACTCACTTTTCCTCTCGTGTATTATTTATCCATTATTTTAACAAAAGGAATAAAAATGCAAAATCAAGAAATTGATGCACAACAATGCAGAATTTTACGTCAGGCTGATGAAATATTTAAGCAGCAAATTACTAAATTTGCCAATGCAGCAATACAAGAGAAAAATAAATTGAACGTGTTGCGATCTGAAATGTCAGAATTAGTAGATGAATTATATAAACAAGAAACATTAAGAGCTCCTGCCGATGGTTCTACTGGGGAGATATTAGCAAGTGATATTTCTGATAAAATATCTATTCTTAAAAATAAGATAAGTATTTTAGAAACTAGAATTTCTTATTCGGCGGCAGAAGTTATTCGTTTTCAAGATAAAGCAGACTTGGCTGCTAATGATGCGCAAAATAATGTCTCTAAGATGAAAGATCTAAACTGTGTGGTTTAATCACCCAGCAACAATTTTCTGATTTTGCTCGCCCAAGCCTTCAACGCTAAGGCGCATTTTCTGTCCTGCTCTTAGAAAGATCGCTTCTGGCTTTTTCCCCATACCAACACCGGGAGGAGTACCAGTTGCGATAATATCACCCGGTAGTAATGTCATAAATTGACTAACATAATGCACTAGATGTTTTACGCCATAGGCCATAGTTTTTGTTGTGCCATTCTGCATTTTCTTGCCATCTACTTCTAGCCAAAGTTTAAGATTTTGTGGGTCAGCAATTTCATCTTTGGTTACTAAATATGGACCGATTGGCCCAAAAGTGTCGGCGGATTTTCCTTTTACCCATTGGCCAGATCTTTCAATTTGATTTTCGCGTTCAGAAATATCATTGATCACGCAATAACCTGCTACATGATCTAGCGCATTTTCCTCCTTAATATAACTTCCCTTAGTACCAATCACTATGCCAAGCTCTACTTCCCAATCTAGCTTTTTAGAATTTGGTGGCATGATAATATCATCATTTGCACCACAAATGCAGGTTGTGGCTTTCATAAACATGATAGGTTCGGGTGGCACGTCAAGTCCTGCTTCTGCGGCGTGATCAGCATAATTTAGACCAATGCCAATAAATTTGCTCGAATTTCCAACGCACGCACCAATGCGCTCGTTTGTATCTAATTTGGGCAGTGAGTTTAAGTTGGTTTGGCGGATTTTTTCTAATCCAGAGGGGCTAATAGCTTCGCTAGCAATATCGTCAACAATTAAAGAAAGGTCTGCAATAGTGCCATCATCAAGTAAAATAGCTGGTTTTTCTGAACCCAAATTCCCGATACGCATCAGTTTCATTATAAAATCCCTTTATTAACTTAATTTTTTAATGTTGAACGCTAAAATTATAACTAAAGTCAAGATTTTCATTTATAATATTTTAACATACACAAAATGAATTGAAGTTAGATATGAGATTAAAAAACGCACTTACTATTTCTGATCTAAAAAACATGGCAAAAAACCGTGTGCCAAAAATGTTTTTTGATTATGCCGATTCAGGTGCGCTCACCGAGCAAACTTATTTTGCCAATGAAAGCGATTATGCTAAGATTCTTCTTAGGCAAAGAATTGCTAGAAAATTATCAAGCCGCTCACTAAAAACCACAATGATAGGGCAAGAAGTTGCAATGCCGCTTGCTCTCGCACCCATCGGCATGGCTGGAATGCAGCGTGCAAATGGAGAAATCTTGGCAGCATTGGCGGCGAAAAAAGCTGGTATTCCCTTTACGCTTTCAACCATGTCAATTTGTTCTATTGAAGACATTGCAAAAGCCACTAATGCACCATTTTGGTTTCAGCTTTATGTGATGCGAGATCATGATTATGTGCGAGCAACGCTTGATAGGGCAAAAAAAGCTGGCGTAAATGCGCTAGTTTTAACAATGGATTTGCAGATTTTGGCGCAACGGCACAAGGATTTGCGCAATGGACTAACCGCTCCACCAAAATTTACCCCTAAACATATTTATCAAATGTCAAGTCGTCCAATGTGGTGCTTGCGTATGTTAGGTACAAATAGGCATTCTTTTGGTAATATTAAGGGACATGCAGAGGGAACGGATAATCTTCGCTCGTTAAGTACATGGACGCACGATCAGTTTGATCTTGAACTAACTTGGGACAGTGTGAAATGGATAAAAGATTATTGGGGTGGCAAACTAATAATTAAGGGTATTCTTGATGTTGAAGACGCTAAAAGTGCGGTTAGTGCAGGAGCGGATGCAATTATAGTTTCAAACCATGGAGGGCGACAACTTGATGGCGCGCCTTCTTCAATTCGTGTGTTGCCAGAAATTGTTGAAGCGGTAGGTAAAAATGTAGAGATTCATATTGATGGTGGTATAAGAAACGGACAAGGCATCTTAAAAGCTAAAGCACTTGGGGCACAAGCTGCTTATATTGGGCGACCATATATTTATGGGCTTGGGGCAGGGGGCGAGGCAGGTGTTACTCGTTGTTTAGATATTCTTAAAAATGAGTTAGATACAAGCATGGCATTATGCGGTGAGCGTGATATAAATAATATCAGCGCTCACCATATATATAGTAATTCTCTTTTGTAAAATCATTTAGTTTTGCAAGTATTAATGCCTAACACGCTATAAAGCGGGCATGAGCCCATAAATGAAGTTATTAGCGCAACAAGCCCTATAATTACCAAAAGCCCGCCCCAGATTAAACCAAGCCCTGCCCAATAATACCAAGCAAGAGCCAATAATACTACGCCTAAAATCAAGCGTACAGCACGATCAATAGTTCCAGAATTCTTATTCATAATAATCTCCTTATATTAGATGTTACTAATATTGGTATAGTGAGACCAAAAGTCAAATCATTTTTTATAAAGTTCTAAGCAGATCCAATTAAGCCATTTTCTATAGCGTAGCGTGTAAGCCCTGCCGTGGTTTTTATATTGAGTTTTTTCTTGATATTTTTACGGTGTGTTTCAACTGTTCTAACAGAAATATTAAGAAGCTCACCAACATCTTTAGAGCTTTTCCCTCCAGCAACTAAAACTAAAATAGATTGCTCTCGAGTTGATAGGGGTGATGGGGATTGCTTGTCAGTTTCATGGTTTAACAGCACTTCAGAAACTCCAGATGAAAAATATGTCCCCCCTGCTGCTACAATATCAATTGCTGAAATAATTTCATTTGTTGAAACATCTTTTAAAATATAACCAGAAGCTCCATACATTACTGAAGTTGAAATATACTCTTTACTATCATGCATAGAGAGCATCAATATCCGAATATTGGGAAAGCGTTCTTTAAATAGTTCAATGGCATCAATACCGTTTATATCCTCCATATTAATGTCCATCATAACAATTTCTGGCTCAGTAATATTAGCAATTACTAAGGCTTCTTTTACACTTGAAGCAACCCCGACCACGTCAATATGTTGATAGGTCTCAATAATCGCTCTAATTCCTTCAAGTACTAGCGGGTGATCATCAACAAGTAATATTTTCGTTGGCAACAAACTCATATTATTTCCTATGTTTGAGAAACATAAATTGATCGTGGCATCTTGGCAATTAATGTTGTGCCAGTTTTTGTTGATTTAATGCTAAGCGAGCCACCAAAATGTTCCATTCGCTCTTGCATATTCCTTATGCCAAGACCCTTAGTATTTTTCTTGTCCTTTTCATTGCCAATAAAACCAGTGCCATTATCGCTTATTGTCATTACCGCACCAGTTCTTTTTGAAGCTAAATTAATAGATACTTGTGTCGCTTTAGCATGTCTTTCGATATTGTTTAGGGCTTCTTGTGCTACACGATAAAGCGCCGTTTTAGCTTCAGGGGGTAAAAGATTTTTGAAAACTACGGCAGATAATTTTACTTTTATTCCAGTATTTTCGCTAAAATTGCTGGTCAGAGCCTTAAGAGCTGCACTAAGACCAAGATCATCAAGTATTGCGGGGCGTAAATCATGCGAAATAGTGCGCACCTCTTTTATTGCATCTTGTAAATTTAGCGTGCCTTTTTCTATTGTAGCATAAGCATCACTAGATCCAGATTTTACTCGGCGCTTTGCCAAATCTAAAACATAACGAACACCGACAAGGTTTTGTGAAATTCCATCATGGAGTTCTCTAGCGATACGGGTTCTCTCTTCTTCTTGTGTATCAATTATGCGTTGAGTTAATTCTTTTAATTTGACATCGGCCATTTTTCTTTCTCGTAAATTAAGAAATATGCCAGTAAGAAAAACAATCAATATCGCTGGAACTGTTATTAAGGCGACAAGCAAAAATGTTTTATCTATTGAGGATTTAAGCTCAGAATTGGCAACATTTGTTTGCGCTAAAACATCATCAATATAAAGACCTGTTCCTAGCATCCAATTCCATTTTTCAAGCGATACAGCATAAGATAATTTATCAGCAGCTTCACCAGAAGAAGGTTTTTCCCATTTGTAATAATGAAACCCGCCACCTTTTTGCGCCACTTTTATCAGGTTTTCAATCACCCTGTCCCCATCAGCATCTTTTAAGTCTATCCAGTTTTCACCAATTCTAAATGGTTGTTTTGGGTGCACTAGGTTATTTCCTAAATAATCATAAACAAAGAAATAGCCATCTTCGCCTCCATAAGATAATTGGGTGAGGATGTTTTTAACTCTCTCTTGTGCATCAAGATCATCAGGTGCAGCATTAGAATATATTGGCTCAATAGATGAGAGTGCAAGATTTGTATAATTGACTATTTCTTGTTGTTTAGCTTCAAGCATATTTTGCTCAAATGTATTAATGCCGCTTTTAGCTAAATCACTAGATTGAGAGGTAACAACTAGTGTAATTGCCAAAATAGCAATTATTAGCGGCAAAATAGCCAACGCCAGAACTTGTTGCTTAAAACTCATAATGTCCTTTTACTCAATGAATGAGCATTTAGTTAATCATGCCATAATAGCGTAATTTTGTATAATTTTATTGTTCAATAAGAATATACTTAATAGAGAAACTATCAATTTTGCACTACGTATTTCTGGGTAGTGAGGGAAAAATATCACTTAGTCTTTTACATTTGAGCTTTTATAGTGCTAAAGTGAAATGGTCGCAATTTCTGCGACTAATTAGTTTTAGGGAGAAATAAATGGAACGTCGTAAATTTTTAACAGGCACAGCACTTGTTGGTGCTGGTGTTGCTGCTACAACTTTAGCAGCTCCTGCAATTGCAGGGGGTCATGAAAAGCTAACCATGGTTACATCTTGGGGTCGTGGTGCTGCTGGTGTGTTTGATGCTGCGCAACATTTTGCTGATAGTGTAAATGCAATGTCTGATGGTACATTAGAAATTGATATTAAAGCACAAGGTGAACTTGTTTCAGGTCTACCTGCTGTTTTTGACGCTGTAACATCTGGTCAAGCTGATATGTATCACGCTGCTGATTATTATTATATTGGTCAGCATCCAGCTTTTGCATTCTTTACTGCTGTGCCTTTTGGCATGGTGCCAAGTGAAATGATGAACTGGTACTATCACATGGGTGGTCATGAGTTACACCGTGAACTAGGAGAAGAATTTGGTCTAGTATCATTTCTTGGTGGTAATACAGGTCCACAAGCTGGTGGTTGGTTTAAAAAAGAAATCAAATCATCTGCTGATTTTAATGGTCTTAAATTCCGTATGCCAGGTCTTGGTGGTAAAGCTCTTGGTAAGTTAGGTGCTTCTGTGCAAACTATTCCGGGTTCTGAAATATACCAAGCACTAGCTTCTGGTGCAATTGATGCTCTTGAGTGGATTGGTCCTTGGGCTGACGAAAAAATGGGTTTCCAAGAAATCACGAAGATTTATTATACTTCTGGTTTCCATGAGCCGGGTGCTGCACTTTCAGTTGCCACAAACCAAGATCGCTTTAATTCACTTTCACCAGCGCATCAAAAAATGATTGAAATTGCATCTGCTGAAACTCATCAGTGGAGCTTAGCGCAATTTAAGGCTAATAACTCGCAAGCACTTACACGTCTAATTGCTGGCGGTGTTACTGCTCTTGAATTCCCTGATGAAGTTTGGGATGCGTTTGGTAAGGCTTCAAAAGAAGTTATGGATGAAAACATGGATGATGAATTGTTTAAGAAAACATCTGAATCTATGCAATCTGCAATGCGTCAATCTGCTAACTGGGATTCGCTTTCAGCTGGAGCTTATACTGCTCAACGTACACGCGTTTTGGGTTAAGTTACTTAAAGATTTTATAATCAGAAGCCGGGCAAAATGCCCGGTTTCATTGTTTGAGCTTTTTTAAAAACAAATTTTGCAAAGACAGGTTTGTTTTTGAAAGTGTTGCGTGGTAGTGCGCAAGGGATATTTTTTTGATGTTTTTTATTTTCTGAAGTTTTACTATCTTCTTGCCAGTAAATTTTATAAATTGGGAAAAATAATATCGGGGGAGTTAATATGGAAATGCTAGGTAGTTTTTTGTTGAATTTTGTTATGGGGTTCGTGAACCTCATAATTTTCCCCTACCATTTATTTAAATGGCTAACTCTTGAAACATTAAAAGAAAAAATGAGTGCTTTTACTTTGGCAGGGCAAAGCCATGAGTTTTTCTTTATGATAGTTGCGCTAGTTCTAATTATTATTGTGATAGGGTTTTATAAGCGTAGCTTTTTACGATCAACAGTTTATGGGCTTGAAATGTTTAATGGCAAACTGGGGCAGTGGGCTGCTTGGTTTGCTATCCTGATGATGTTGCAGCAGGTAATGATTATTGGCATTGGGCAAATTTTCAGAGGCAATGAAGTTATATTTGCACCACTTGGCATAGTGCTTTTTAATGAAGAATTACAATGGCTTTCTGGGCAATTAAAATTTTATAATGCCATATTAATTGCTGTTGCATCTGCCTATACTTTTATTGAAGGCGGGCATGTGAGGGTAGATTTAATTTACTCAGCTCTTAAAAGACGTGCGCAATTATGGCTTGATTTATTTGGCACATTATTCTTCTTTATCCCATCAACTGTTCTTTTATGGTGGTTTGCGTGGCCTATCGCCATGAATTCAATGTTCAAGCAAAAGCCAATGAATATTTGGTCAAGTTCAGCAAAATGGCGTGATTTTAAGTGGGAATCATCTGGAACCGCAGAATTTTCTTGGGTCTGGGCATTTAAGACAATGATTGTCGTCTTTGCTGGCTTGATGTTCATTGTCGCCATTTCATTCTTATTACGTAATATTTTGGCATTACTTGAAAAAGACGATGAAATGGCATCGCATTATTCTTTTGCAAAAAAAGGTGCTGGAGCAATAAAAATTAGAAAAGATAGAGCTGAAGAAATTGCAGATATTACAGAGCAATCAGCAGGGCATGGAGTTTAGTAGATGTTATTTGGTTTATCAGGGGTTGAAATCTCACTCATTATCGTAGCTGTTAGTCTTTTTTCAGGCATATTGTCGGGCTTTCCAGTTGCTTTTGCGCTTTCTGGCTCAGCATTTGTTAGTTTTGTTATTATCGCTGTTCTAAATGAAGCTGGATTACTTTATGTAGTTCAAAGCGTTAATGGCGTTGCTGAAAACATTCCAGTGTTTGAGCAGGGTTGGGAAAAGGCACTTCTATCAACTCTCTCGGTGTGGTCGCAAGGGGTGTTTTCTCGAGCCTTTGGCGGCAATGTTGAAACATTGTTAGCTGTTCCATTATTTGTTTTGATGGGCATTGCGCTTGAGCGCTCAAACATTGCTGAAGATTTGCTCACCACAATGGCAAAATTATTTGGCTCACTTCCGGGTGGTCTAGCTATTGCGGTTGTTGTGGTTGGTACATTGCTTGCCGCTTCAACTGGTATTGTTGGCGCAACTGTTGTGACAATGGGTCTTATTGCTTTACCTACCATGCTTAAACATGGTTATTCTAAATCCCTCTCAACTGGCGTGATTGCAACTTCAGGCACTTTGGGGCAAATTATTCCACCATCTATCGTGATTGTTTTGCTTGGCGCTATTGTTGGCGATATGTATGCACAAGGTCAAGAATCAAGAGCTGCTGAATTGGGCATTACGGTACTTGAAATGCTTGGAGAGCCTGCGGTTATTTCAACTGGAACTTTATTTAAGGCGGCATTTTTACCGGGGTTATTTTTAGCAACACTATATGCACTTTATGCGTTTGGTTATGCTTTGCTCAATCCAAAAAAAGCGCCAGCGGTGCAATTAGGTGAGCCAGATCCTTATGCTCTTAAATCATATTATAATGATAATTCTTGGCTATTAGTTGGCGCAATGTTTGGACCAGTATTAGTGCTGGTTATGCTCTGGATTACTTTAACTTCTTTTGGTTTTATTGGTTCAACTAGTGATATTGAAAGAGTAGTAACATACGCACCTCTATCAAATGGCATGGTAGCTATTGCGGTATTATCTGGATTTATCATCACTCTAGCTTATGCAATGCGCCCCTCATATAATCGCTTGCCAATATATTTAGGACTATTAGGCATTGCGATTATGTTTATTTTTGATTGGTTATTTGTAGCCGGTGATGCCAACGGTGGTACGAAGTTCCTGTTCTATATCATTCCTGGAGCTATGATTACTTATGGTCTTAAACATGCACTTCCACGCCTTTTAGAAGTTGAAGCTATTCGTGTTGTTTCTCCACCAGTTATTTTAATTATTGCGGTGCTTGGATCAATTCTTGGTGGGGTAGCAAACCCAACTGCTGCTGCATCATTGGGTGCGGCAGGTGCTATTATGCTAGCGGCAAATAGGAAATTAAAAGACGCAGGTGTTTCTAACAAGCTCATTTTAGCTGCAGGTGTTTCTGTTGTCCTATTATTAATAATGCGTGCCAATTTTGATCTTCGCATGAGCGTTGAAGATATTTCTTTTGATAATGGTGTTGCGATTGTAGTTACGCTTATTGCATTTCACATTGCATTTTTTGGTCTTTTATTTGCATGTTGGACATTAGTTAAACATAAAATTATGTCACCAATTATTAATGAAACAACCAAAGTAACAACGATGGTTTTTGTTATTCTTATTGGCTCATTATTTCTCTCTTTGGTTTTACGCTCCTTTGGTGGTGAGCATTATATTCAAGAATTTTTGCACTCGTTTGAAGATCCTCGCACCTTGTTAATTGTTGTGATGATTGTATTGTTTTTCTTAGGGTTTGTGCTTGATTTTATTGAAATTATTTTCATCGTTATTCCTATTGTTGGGCCAGTTATTTATGCGGTTGATCCAAATTTAATGCATCCAGCATGGATAACAATTCTTATAGCGGTGAATTTACAGACCTCATTCATTACGCCGCCATTTGGTTTTGCGCTATTTTATCTCAAAGGTGTTGCACCAAAAGAAGTCACAACGATGGATATTTATAAGGGCATTATTCCGTTTGTATTTATTCAAATAATTGGTCTTGCCCTATTATGGAATTTCCCAATTATTGTGACATTCTTGCCATCTCTTTTGCCAGTTAATTAGCTAGGTTTAGGCACTAGATTAATGAAATGATGGGTTAGTTAGATGAATGCAAAAGTAGCACTTATAACGGGATCAACTTCTGGCATTGGTTTAGCTATTGCAAAGGATTTTGCTAAAGATGGCTATATTACTTGCTTAAATAGTTTTGAGCCTGAGCAAGATGTTGCCGAAGTTATTAAAGAAGTTGCAAAAGAAAGTAGCAAAGAAATTGCCTATTTCTCAGCAGATTTAGCTATTGCACAAAATGGTGCAAGGCTTGTTGAAGCAGTTATTGCAAAATTTGGGCATATCGATGTTTTGGTAAATAATGCAGGTGTGCAAAAAGTTTCATCTATTGAAAAACTAAGTCTTAGTGATTGGGAGCGGGTTCGCACTATTACGCTTGATGCTTCATTTCAAACTATGCAAGCTGCCATTCCTGATATGGTTTCTCGTAATTGGGGGCGTATTATTAATATTGCATCAGCGCATGGGCTTGTCGCTTCGCCATATAAATCTGCTTATGTTGCGGCCAAACATGCACTGATTGGTTTGACCAAAACTGGTGCATTAGAAGTGGCGCAAAATGGCATTACGATAAATGCAATTTGTCCCGGATATGTGTTGACCCCTTTAGTTGAAAAACAGCTAAAAGATCAGATGAAAGCTCATAATATGAGTGAAGAAGAAGTGATTGAAATAGTAATGCTTGCCAATCAGCCAACAAAGAAATTTATTCAACCACAAGAAATTGCATCTATGGCTTTATATTTATGTTCAGATATGGCACGTTCAATAACTGGGGCTTCAATTGTGATTGATGGTGGTTGGACAGCTAAATGAAAAATATAAAGGTCTAAAAAAATGGAAAGTCTTTTTGCAATAGAAAATTGGTTTGCGCTCATGATGATAATAATGTTACAGGCCGTGCTTGGCTTTGATAACCTCTTATATATCTCTATTGAAGCAAATAAGGTTGAGCCTTCTAAGCGTTCAATGGTTAGGAAAGTTGGCTTGGCCATTGCCATTGGATTAAGGCTAGCTTTGTTATTTGTGCTGGTTAAGGCAATTGCGCTGTTTCAAGCGCCATTTTTTACTATGAATTGGGTTGGGATAATTGAGGGTGAGGTTAATTTTCATGCGTTAATTGTTCTAGTTGGCGGTGTTTTTATTCTTTATACTGCTATTCAGGAAATTTTTCATATGATTTCAATTACTGATCATGAGGAAGAAGCAAAAAAATCTCGACGAACAGTAGGAATGGCTATTTTTTGGATTGTTGCAATGAATTTAGTTTTCTCGTTTGATACAATTCTTGCAACCCTAGCTCTAACCGATGTATTTTGGGTTATGGCAGTTGGTGTTATCACAACAGGAATTGGCATGATTTTGCTTGCTGACCGTGTTGCTGAATTTTTAGAGCAAAACCGCATGTATCAAGTGCTTGGTCTATTTGTTTTGATGTTGGTTGGTATTTTGCTAGTATCTGAGGGCGGACATTTATCGCATTTGAAATTGTTTGGTTATGAGATTTTACCAATGGCAAAATCTACTTTCTATTTTGTATTATTTGTTATGGTAGCAGTTGATTTGGTGCAAGGGCGCTATAAAAAGAAATTAATGAAAGAGCGTGCGCATATTGAGAAATTGGCTAATGCTGCTAAAGAGGCAAATTTGAAAGTGTAATAGGTTAGCCTATAGGATTATTGCGCTAGTTTTTTAATAAATCATAAGATTGAAGGGTGATAAAACCATCAGCTACAATATTGTTTTTTAGCTGGAAGCTTTGATAGGCCTGAGAAGAAATTGGGCCCAAACGTCCATCAATATCGCCTTTATAATATCCAAGCTGTTTTAATTTTTTTTGAATTATTATTCGTTGCTCAAGATTTGGAAATTTAGTCTTTGTTGGCCAAGAAGCAATAAACGCAGAACTGCCTTTTAATCTATCGGTTAAATGCGCTACTGAAAGCGCATAAGAATCAGAAAAATTATAAGATTTTAGAACCAAATAATTTTGGGTCATTAAGAATTTTGGCCCATTTTTTCCTGCTGGAATATAAAGGAAAACTGGCTCGTTAAGGTTTGAGAATTTTCTCCCCCCAACTCGTATAATTCCCCTTAATGTAAAAAATGAAATTGGCTTCATATTAGTTCTTGAAGCGAGGGTATAATTAAAATTTTTGGGTAATTCTACTTCAAAACCCCAATCAGTGTTTGGCTTATATCCCATAAAAAGTAAATATTTTGCACTAGTTGCCAGCGCATCAGCTAGCGAGGTATGAGGATTTATTTCTCCATCATTATCGCCATCACTTCTATGTTTTATCAGGGCAGAAGCTATTATTTGAGTATGCCCAATCGCCCCGGCCCAAGAGCCGACCAGCCTATCTGAACTCCACCCATAATCTTGAACTAGCCTAAGGGCTGCAATAAATTCTTGCGCATCTTGTTTGTGCCTTATGCGGTGCTGATAGAGCAAAGTTGCAAGTGAGGGGATTATTGGCTTTATTAAATTTTTATGGCCAAGCACCGCTCCATAATCAGTTTCCATGCCCCAAATTGCCCCTAAGATTGCAGGATCAACACCATATTTTAGTTTTATCTGCTCAAATAGTTTTGAGTTTTTACTCATTGCTATTCTACCACGAGTAATGCGTGACTTTGAAACTCGCTTAGCCATATATGTCCAAATTGGGGTTGTAAATTCTGGCTGAGAGCGAACTAGATTTGGTATGGACCTATCTATTGAAAGGTTTTTTGTTGCTCTTTGATAAGTGCTTTTATGAATTCCAGCCTGTGTTGCTACTTGTTCAAAGCTTTTAAGAAATTCATTAAATGATTGAGATGGTTTTGCTGGTTGGGCAAAAACATGAGAGGGGAGTAATAATAAAAAGAGCATCAATATTATATTGAACAGTCTTTTTACTAGCATGAAACTATCCTATCTATTTCGTAGCATTAAATGTTTTTCCCACAAATATGCTGACTTTATGATTTTTCTAAGATCATCATTCTGGGGCTGCCAATCTAGCAATGAGCGAAGCCTTTGACCATTAGCGATCACTGCTGCGGGGTCTCCTGCTCGGCGTGCAACTTCATTTACTTTGAAATCAACATTTGAAATAGATTTCATATTTTCAATTACTTCACGAACTGAGTAGCCAGTGCCATAACCACAATTTAATATTGTGCTTTTGCCGCCATTCCGTAAATATTTTAGCATAAGAGCATGGGCATTAACTAGATCGCTTACATGGATATAATCACGTAAACATGTACCATCTGGTGTATCAAAATCATTGCCATAAATATCGATATGATCTCGTTGTTTAAGGGCAGTTTGCGCCGCTACTTTTATTAAATGTGTTGCATTTGGTGTTGATTGTCCAATATTTCCAGCACTATCAGCACCCGCTACATTAAAATAGCGCAATGCGCCAAATGTAATTGGGTGCGCATCACTTACGTCTTTTAACATTAATTCACTCATTAGTTTTGAGCGACCATAAGGGGAAATTGGGTTTAATATTGTTTCTTCACTAACTGGCTCGTTACCCACCATGCCATAAACGGCGGCAGTTGAAGAAAATACAAAATGCTTTACTTTGCCTTTTATTGCAGCCTCTAAAAGATTACGAGTTACTGCCGTATTATTCTTATAATATTTAAGAGGGTTCTCAACAGATTCTGGAACGATAATTGAGCCAGCAAAATGAATGATTTCATTGATATCATGTTGTTTGATTATGCTTGTAACGAGGTCAATATCACCAGCCTCACCTTTAATGAATTTTGCCCTCTCATCAATAGCCCAATCAAATCCAGTACTAAGATTATCTAACACAATCACTTGCTCATTGGCTTTAGTTAATGCCAATACCATGTGAGATCCGATATAACCTGCTCCGCCAGTTACTAAAATCGCCATTTTTAATCCTAACTTTAAGGTTGGATGTTATTTATTCTCCTATAAGCATAATAGTTAGATATTTAGATAGGCTTACTTTAGTATATTAAATTGAATTTAGTCGGAGCGAATTGTGAATAATAAAGTTAAAATAGCGGTTTTTCCTGTAGCGGGTCTAGGCACTAGGTTTTTACCTGCAACAAAATCAATGCCAAAAGAAATGCTCACGGTTGTTGATCGTCCATTAATTCAATATGCAGTTGATGAAGCTCGTGAAGCTGGAATTGAGCATTTTGTGTTTGTTACTGGGCGAAATAAAGGAGTTATTGAAGATCATTTTGATCGTCAATTTGAACTTGAAACAACTCTTTTTGAGCGGGGGAAAACCAAAGAACTTAAAGAATTGCAAAAGGATTTACCAAAGCCGGGACAAACTAGTTTCACACGTCAGCAAGAGCCATTAGGGCTTGGTCATGCAGTGTGGTGCGCTCGTGATATTGTTGGTGATGAGCCATTTGCTCTATTATTGCCTGATATGCTTATCAAGGCAGAACCGGGTGTTTTGAGCCAAATGATGGGGGCTTATAATGAAAATGGTGGAAATATAATTGCGGTTGAGGAAGTTGATAAGAAAGATGTTTCCTCTTATGGGGTTGTTGGGCGAGGCGCTGGCTTAGATGAGGGTTTTATTATTAATGAAATGATTGAAAAACCAGACCCAAAAGACGCTCCCTCAAATCTCATAATTTCTGGGCGCTATATTTTACAGCCAAGAATTTTTGATTTGCTTTCAAGCCATACTAAAGGTGCTGGCGGTGAAATACAAATTACTGATGCAATGCAAGCCTTGATGAAAGAACAGCAGTTCACTGGAGTGAAATTTAAGGGGCGCACATTTGATTGCGGCTCAAAAATTGGCTTTTTAAGCGCAAATGTTGCTTATGCTCTTGATAGGGAAGAACTTTCAGAAGAATTTAGAAAAGAGCTTGCTATATTATTATAAATTATCGTGAATAGGTGAGGCCAAATTCAACTCTATGGCTATCGCGTTTTCCTATTGTGCTAGAATCAGCGATATTATAGGTATAATCGCCATTTAAGCTGATATATTTGTTAAAGGCATAATCAACACCAACACCGGCTGAATAACTTCTTTCAATGTCGTCTATTCCAACATAACTTGCCCAATTTCCTCTAGCGTTTGCCCTCGCCCTCAGCCAATCATTAACTTGATAAGAAGCTAAAACTCCAAGCGTATAGCCGACTTTAAGTGATGCTCCACTACTTGGGTCAGGTGTTGTAATGTTGCTGGCAAAATTTGTTGAAACATTAAGTCCTGTAGAATTTCTATATGTGATATTTGCATCTATAATTGCAGCAGGGCTGTCGCTTAATGTTGCGCTGTCAAACTGGTTAAGGGCATAGCCTGCTGAAATATCTGCTAATATAACATCGCCCCAATTACCGCTAAGTCCTGCTCGCCCATTTAGCGCCCAATTATTTTGCGTTGTGGTTAGGCCTATTGTTGATATTTCATCAAAAATATTACGCTGAGCGGATAAATCGACATAGGCATTAATAATTGGAGTGATTTCTTGGGTTAAACGAAGGCCTGCGAGATAGGAGTTGCGATTTCTGGCGCTATTATCTTGCCATAGGCCAGTGCTCATTTGTGTTGTGGAATATGTATCGCGATTATAACCTAAGCGCAATGCACCTGTTAATTTGCCAAATTCTCTAATTATTGCAGCATTGGTATTTATGTTTAGCATTGAGGGAGGGGTTTTAATATTGCTGGCAAGGTTTAATGAATTTACGTCTTCTTGAGAAATTGCTACATTTGCATCAAATGTTAGCGAGGTTTCACGATCAAATTTAAAAGTGCCATCTAGGCTTGTTGCTATTGATGAGAAGCTAAATTCGCTATCGCTTGTTTTAACAAGATTGGCCTGAGCTCCTAGATTATAAAGTCCATTACGGTTTTGATGAGATAGACTTATTGCTGGTGTTAGAATTGTTTCAAAACGCTCACCATTATAATCTTTGCGATATGCACCTTTTAATGAAACGCTCCAATCTAACTTAGTGTTTGGGGCAAATAAGTTACTTTGATAATCTATATTATTATTGTGCACTGGTATTAGTGTTAACGGGTTTTGGTTTGTGCGAGTAGCTATATTTGGGTGTACGATATTTTTTGAATATTTTTGATTATTTATTTGCGGAGCGCTTTTTGGAGAAGGATATTCTCCTAGTTCTTCACCAACAACTAGACCACCACAAGTTGCAGGATAATAACAACCTGTTTCATAAGAGCCACGTAATAGGTCTGGATTGTTACTGGCTGAGCCATCGCCATTATAGATAATATCTGCACTTAAAGCTGGAGTAGCACCTGCACATAAAATTAGCGATATAATTTTGATGTGCTTTTTATTTAATTTAGTAGCCATAAATAAACCAGTACATTGAGAGAAATTGCTCAAATCGTCAGAACTTGGTTATATAAAAGACTTATTATACTTAATATTCCTTAAATTTATTGGCTATGGGTGCAAAATAGTTGCAAATAATTAACCTTGTTACTTAACAGCACATTATTCCTATTTTGTCATGATGGGTGCAATTATTTCTTTTTTTGGTTGAGGAGCTATGGCGATGGATCTAGCTACGATTATAGGCATTATTGCAGGTGCAGGATTTATAACGATTGCTATTCTAATGGGTGGCTCTTTTTCACAATTTGTTGATGGGCCATCTGTGTTAATTGTGTTTGGCGGTGGTCTAGCTGTTACTTTAGTACGCTTTCCGCTTTCTGGGGTGCTTAGTGCATTTAAGATAGGTGGCAAGGTAGCTTTTGTGCATAAAAAAGTAGATCCACGTGAATTGATAGATAATATTGCTGAGATGGGTGATATTGTTCGCCGTTCTGGCCCTTTGGGTCTTGAAACTATTGAGTTAGATGATGAAAACCTGAAAAAAGGTGCGCAATTTATTGCTGATGGATATGATAGTGGTTTTATTCGTGAATCTATGGAATTGGCACGTGATCAATTATTAACTCGCCTTCAAGAGGGGCAACGTGTTTTCAAATCACTTGGAGATGCCGCACCAGCCTTTGGTATGATTGGAACGCTTGTTGGCTTAGTGCAATTATTGGCCAATATGGATGATCCCGGAGCGATTGGCCCTGCGATGGCGGTTGCCTTGCTTACCACGCTTTATGGTGCGGTTTTGGCAAACCTAGTTTGCCTGCCTATTGCCGATAAACTCACATCAAAATTTGATGTTGAAGAGGTCAACCAGACGCTAATTATTGACGGGATTATGTCGGTCCGTGATGGCAAAAGCCCGGCACTTATCCGGGAAATGCTGATGGCATATTTACCCGAAGGTCAAGGAAATGAAGAACTGGCAGAAGCGGCATAAAAGCTAGCGTTTGGAAAAAAGATGGCACGTAAAAAACCAGTAGACGCAGGTATTCCAGAATGGTTAGTAACTTTTGCTGATTTGATGTCCATTCTTGTTTGCTTTTTTGTGCTCATCATTTCGTTTTCAATCCAAGATCAAGAAAAATTACAAGTTGTTGCTGGCTCGATGCGTGATGCGTTTGGAGTATTGGCTATAAACAAGAAATCTGGCGTGATTGAGCGTGATGGCAATCCAGAGCGAGAATTCTTAAAGCAGGTTTCAAATAAACAGATTGAGGCTGAGAGCGATTATTCTCCAATAGATAATGATCAATTTTCGCAACAAGGCTCAGAGGCAAATACTTTTGAGGTTGAAAAGAATGATGTAGAAGTATCAGATCAATTTTCACTAGCCGCTGAATCACTAAAACAAGCTTGGCAAGATATGCCAGAAATAACTCATATTTCAGATAATCTTATTGTTGAGGATACCGAAGAGGGTGTAAACATTATTATTAGTGATCAACAAGCTCGGGCAATGTTTCCTGAAGGGTCAAAATACCCTTTCGAAAGAACACGTAAAGCTATTGCTGCAATGGCCCCAATGCTTGAGAAAATGCCAAATCAAATCCGTATAAGCGGGCATACAGCGGCGGGTATAAAATATACTAATCCACGTTATGGGCGCTGGGAGCTTTCTTCTGATAGAGCAAATTCTGTTCGGGCAATTTTAGAGGAGTTTGGTCTTTCATCAGATAGGATTTACTCGGTTGTTGGAAAGGGCGACGCTGAGCCGTTTTTCCCTAATGATCCTTATTTAGCTTCTAACCAGCGCATATCAATTTTGCTGGTTAAAGAAAAACCACCAGTGCCTATTGAATTAAAACCATAATTAAAGCTGGTCATCTTTTGCAAAAAATTCTAACAATTCCTTAGTAAGAGTTTTTATTGAGGAAATTTAATGGCAAAAGATATAAAAAATATATTATCTAGCTCTCCTATTATTCCTGTTATTGTTCTTGATGATGTAAGTAAAGCAAAGCCATTGGCTAAAGCTCTAGTTGCTGGTGGGTTGCCAGTTATTGAAGTTACCTTGCGCACAAAAAATGCTTTTCAAATCATAGAAGAAATGGCAGCGGTTGAGGGAGCGATTATTGGCTCTGGTACAATCAGAGATTTTTCTATGATGCAACAATCTGTTGATGCTGGTTGTCAATTTATGGTTTCACCTGGTGCGCCTAAAAAATTATTAAAGCAAGCAAAAGATATCCCCATTCCGTTATTGCCCGGAATTGCTAGTGCCACCGAAATAATGGCGGCGTCTGAAATGGGATATAAATATCTTAAATTTTTCCCCGCAGAAGGGCTTGGCGGTGTAAATATGTTGAAGAATTTTATATCTCCATTTCAGGATATTAAATTTTGTCCAACGGGTGGGATTAATGAAAAAAACGCTAAATCCTATCTTACTCTATCTAATGTGATTTGTGTTGGCGGATCTTTTATCACGCCAAAAGAAGCAATTATTGCAGGCGATTTTGAAAGGATAGAAGCTCTGGCAAGAGAGGCCAAGAAATTAGCAAATTAGTTTGTTTTATTTCAAAGACTAAGAAGTTTGATAAAACGATTTAGATTTTTTTGTAATTTCTCTTTTTCTTTGTTGCTTAATTCACCAATAAGCGCCTCATCAAGTTGTTGCCAGTTCGCTACTAGAACATTTGATACCTTAAAGCCTTTTTCGCTTAGGCGGGCGGCTGGTTGGTTTTTATTGCCAATTTCCACTCGTTGCAAAATCTTTATAGCTGCTAGACGATCAAGACGAGAATCAAGAGCTGCTTTATCAAGCGATGTTAAAAGACAAAGATTTTCTTCGCTTTCTCCATCAGGGTTTGACAGAGCAAAAAGAATTGCGTCATCTCCCGGAACTAGCCCATGAGATTGCAATGGTATAAGCATAGCTTGGCGTGCGAGATGCCCCGCATTGATAAGATTATAGATAGTAGTTTTGGCGATAGTTTCTTGCATGAAATAATCATAGATGATTTTTTTTATATGTCGAATGGACATTAAATCTACAGTTAATTTGAAAAAAATGAAAAACCCCGAAAAGCAAACTTGCGGGGTTTTTCTGATTAAAAATAATAGAGTTATTTTTTGTTGATACGGCCATCTAAATAAGGAGCGTAACCGTTAGATTTAGCCAAATAATCAGCTACAACTTCAGCTAGATCTGGACCATAATCATAGACATTTTTCGCGTTCGAAAACATCTTAAATCCATCGCCACCGCTACGAACAAAATTATTAGAAACAACGCCATATTGAGCATTTGGATTAATAGTTACCCAAGTGCCATCTTGCATGACTTGAACATTTCTAACTCGTCCCTCGTTTGGGGCAACAGATTGATCCCAATCAAATTTTAGACCAGCAACTTGTAAGAATCGTCCCTTTACTTCTTCAACTTGGCTAACGCCATTTTCAAGTGCTTCAATTACTGTTTTGCCGCTTACCCAAAAAGTTGAAAGAGTGTTTTGGAATGGGAGCACTTGGAATACTTCTCCCATTGTTACTTCGCCAACATCAATGGAGGCTCTAATACCACCACCATTTTGAATGGCTATAGCAATACCCTGATCTTTAACTCTATCAAGCATTGCATCAGCGATTAGATTGCCCATCTGGCATTCTTTAACTCGGCAATTTGCTCTTTCGCCATCAATAGCATAATTAGCTTTTGCAACAACTTTTTGGCGAATTTCTTCAAGCGGAACTGCCATTTCAGCAACACGAGCTTTTACTGATACTTCTTCAACAACTTCACCGTCCATAATAAGCGGTTCGCCAACTGCCTCAGTAATAATGCCATTATCATCAAAAGTAAGATTTAGCTCACCCAAAAATTTACCATAAGCAAAGGCTGAAACAATAGCAGTATCGCCAACCATTGTAGGATAAGGGCCTTCTGCTTTATCTGAAACATTTGATAGGTAAGTATTTGAGTGCCCACTAACTATAACGTCAACGCCTGTGGTTTTTGCAGCTACTTCTTTATCAACATCAAAACCAGAATGAGAAAGAACAACGATTTTGTTTATTCCTCTTGCGGTTAATTCATCAACTTGTGCTTGCACAGAGGCTATTGGGTCAAAGAAAGTAATATTTGCACCGGGACTAGCAAGCTCATCTGTATCTTGTGGGGTTAGCCCAATAATACCAATTCTTGCAGTGCCGCTTCGTATGACAGTATATTTTTTCAGGATATCACTTAATTCAGGCTCATTGCTAACATCGGCATTTGACATAACAACTGGGAAATTTACGTTTTGCATAAATTCACGTAACACTTTTGGCCCGTCATCGAATTCATGATTGCCAACAGTCATAGCATCATAACCAAGCTCGTTCATCATTTCTGCGGTAAACTTGCCTTTATAATATGTATAAAATAATGTGCCCTGAAACTGATCTCCGCCATCAACTAAAATAGAATTTTCTGCTCTAAAGCGAGCGTTTTTAATAGCAGTTTCAAGCCGTGCAGAGCCGCCAAAACATTTTCCCTCTTCGTTATCTGCGCTTGAGCAAGGGCCATTAAATCTACTGATTGGCTCAAAACGAGCGTGGAAATCATTGGTGTGTAAAATAGTTAGCTTATAGTGTGCAAGCACTGGTGAAGCGCTAAGCCCTACTAAGGCTATTGAGCCTAATAGAGCCGATTTAAGTAGGTTTTTCATAATTGTCTCCCTGTTATGAACTTTAATGTGAACCTTTTTGATTCTAGTTCTAAAGTTAGCTTAGACAATATATCGCTCACAATCTAGTGATGTAGGATAATGAAATGATGCGGTTAAGAACTATTATCTCCTTAACGAGCTTGCACAAAGCCATATTGCTACCTACATTGAATGGATACTTAAATTAAAAATGTGATTCTATTAGGTAGCTTTGTTTTAGGGAGAAAAAAATGGACGGATTTTCAATTACTCTTATCGCATTAGCAATTTTGCTAATATTGGTATTATTTGCTGGCGCAAAAGTTGTGCCGCAGGGTTATAATTTTACTATCGAAAGATTTGGAAAATATACTCGCACCCTAAGGCCGGGGCTTAACCTGATTATTCCTTTCATTGATAAAATTGGGCGTAAGCTAAATATGATGGAGCAGGTCTTGGACGTTCCGCACCAAGAAGTTATTACTCGTGATAACGCAACGGTCACTGCGAACGGCATAAACTTTTTTCAAATTTTAGATGCGGCAGAAGCGGCTTATGAGGTTTCGAACCTTGAACATGCCATTCTTAATCTTACCATGACTAATATTAGAACGGTTATGGGATCTATGACTTTGGATCAATTACTATCGAACCGTGATGAAATAAATGAGCGCCTTTTAACAGTGGTTGATGCGGCGGTTTCTCCTTGGGGAGTGAAAATCACTCGTATTGAGATTAAAGATATTGATCCGCCAAAAGATATTGTGGCCTCGATGGCACGCCAAATGAAGGCGGAACGTGAGAAGCGTGCGACAATTTTAGAATCAGAGGGTGCACGACAAGCTGAAATTTTACGGGCAGAAGGCGATAAATTAGCACAAATTCTTGAAGCTGAGGGTCGTAAAGAAGCAGCTTTTAGAGATGCGGAAGCACGTGAGCGCCTAGCCGAAGCTGAAGCAAAAGCTACCACTATGGTTTCTGAAGCGATTGCGGTTGGCGATGTGCAAGCGATAAATTATTTTGTGGCTAATAATTATATTAAGGCGCTTGAGAGCATTGCAAAATCACCCAATCAAAAAGTCTTAATGATGCCTATTGAAGCGGCAAATGTAATTGGGGCGATTGGCGGTATTGCTGAACTTGCTAAAGAAGCATTTAGCGATGAAACTAAGACAAAATCAAAACGTGCTGGCTCTCGCACTCCAACCACGGGTAAATCATAGGAGGCACTAATGGATTTGTTTGCTTTTTTTGCGCAATATGGTGCTTGGTCATGGATTGTTGGTGGGTTAATTATTCTAGCGCTTGAATTAATTGTACCGGGTGGCATATTTATCTGGCTTGGCGTTGCAGCCATTGCAACAGGGCTTGTGGTTTTAGTATTGCCAATAGGCTTTGCGGTGCAGTGGGTGCTTTATGGTGTTTTGGCGTTGTCTGGCATTATCCTATGGCTAAAATTTGGTCGTAAAGCTATGAATAGCAAAACGGATAGTCCATTTTTAAATAAACGTACTGAGCGATTTGTTGGCCGTGAGGCAGTGCTTGGAGAGGCAATTCATCAGGGGTTTGGCCGAGTGAAAATGGACGATACTACGTGGCGAGTATCAGGTGATGATTTACCTAAAGGAGCACGTGTGAAAATTATTGGGCATGAGGGTGTTGTTCTAAAGGTTGAAGCCGTAAAATAGGGTTGATTTTTCTCTTATATATTTTTCTTGGCTTTATTGTGTGATTGAGGGATAATGTTTGAATTATGTTCAATCGGTTTTCTGCAATATTTTTGATATGTTTTTTGGGTGTGCTTTCGCCTGCTAGTGTTTTTGCGCAACAAAGAATAGAAATAGCTCAAAATAGCTCACCAAATTTGTGGGATTTATTATTTGGCCCACAAAAAAAACAGGTCGCTCCTAAAAAAAATAAAAATCCCACCGTACGAAGAACTGCACCTAATGTTATTAGTGCGCCTCCTGTAAAAGTTGAAACTGCAAAAGCAATTGATGCCACTAGACTAATGGTAATAGGAGATTCGCTAGCAGTTGATTTGGCTAAATCCCTTACTCGTTTTTATGTTGACGATCCTAATTTGATAATTATCTCCAAAGGAGTTGGATCTTCGGGATTTGTTCGGGATGATTTTTATGATTGGAGTGAAGCGCTTAGAAATGAAATAGAGTTAGATAGTTTTGATATTTTAGTGGTTTTTATGGGGATTAATGACAGGCAACCATTAATGGTTGATCAAAAAAGTGCTAAGCCATTAAGCGACGCGTGGCGGGGGGCTTATACTCAGCGACTATCAGAATTTTTAAATCAATTAACAAGTGCTAATAAGCCAGTAATTTGGTTAGGAATGCCGCCAATGGCACCGCCAAAATTTTCGGCATCACTTGCACAAATTTCAGCGTTACAAAAATTAGCAAGTTTTTCAGCTGGGGCTGATTTTATAGATATTTATGAGCGTTTTACAGATGAGAATGGGAAATATATTTCTAGAGGCCCAGATATAAGCGGGCAACAAGTGTTAATGCGTAAGTCTGATGGCATACATTTTTCACGAGCAGGTTCTGATAAATTGGCTTTTTATGTTAATCAATCTTTGAAGGGTTTTTATCGTAGTGGAACGATTAGCCTAGCAATTATTGATCCGCTTGAGGGAACTGATGCTGGAGCGTTACAGCGCTTGCCATTTCAAGGGTTAGGGCAACTAAGATTGTTGCAAGTGGCAGGAGCTGCTCTAACAATTTCAAAGGAAGCTCAAAGGGCAAGCGAGTTATTGCTTGGCTTAGAAATAGCTCCTGCTCCTAGCAATATTAATTTTTCTAATGCTCCGCTTGGGCGAGTTGATGCTTTTGTTGAACTAAAAGAATAGAGCCTTTTATAGCGGTAAATCAGTTCTGCCCATTAGGTCTAAATCAATGGAGCGGGCGGCTTGGCGTCCCTCTCTTATTGCCCAAACAACTAATGATTGCCCACGCCGCATATCACCTGAGCAATAGATATTATCAATAGAAGTTTTATAGGTAAATTCATCTGCTAATAGGTTTTTGCGAGCGTCTAAATCTGCTCCTAATTCTTCAAGCAGGCCTGCAAAAATTGGATGAGCAAATCCGATAGCCATTAATACTAAATCAGCTTTTATATTAAATTCTGTTTCTTTAATTGCTTGGCGTTTTTCGTCAACTTTAGTGCATTTTACAAAAGAGGCCTGCCCATTATCATTGCCAATTATTTCCATTGTTGCGGTTGAAAATTCTCTGATTGCCCCCTCGGCTTGCGAAGAAGAGGTGCGCATTTTTATTGCCCAAAAGGGCCAAGAAGATAATTTATCTTCTTTAATTGGAGGTTGTGGGCGAATATCTAATTGCGTTACTGCAATAGCGCCTTGACGAATAGCAGTTCCAACACAATCTGATGCAGTGTCGCCGCCGCCAATCACTACTACATGTTTATTGGCAGCACTAATTGGCTGAATATGGCTAACATCTTCATTTTCATTTATGCGGTTTTGTAATATTAGATAAGGCATAGCAAAATGCACGTTTGACAGCTCAGCCCCTTTGCAGCCAACTTCACGTGGGTGTTCTGATCCACCGCATAAAAGCACCGCATCATGGTTGTCTTGTAGCATTTTTAATGAGCGGGTTACGCCAATATTTTCATTAAAATGAAAGATAACACCCTCTGCTAATAATTGCTCAATACGAAAATCAATATGGTGTTTTTCTAGTTTGAAATCAGGAATGCCGTAGCGCAAAAGACCGCCCGGTTTTGCTTCACGCTCGAAAATATGCACTTCGTGCCCAACTCTGGTTAATTGTTGTGCTGCGGCAAGACCTGCAGGGCCAGAGCCAACTATTGCAACTTTTTTACCTGTTGCTTTTTTTGCAGGGCGGGGGATAACCCAGCCGTTTTTTATAGCATTATCAGCTATTGCTTGTTCAATAGTTTTTATTGAAACAGGGCTATCTTCTAGGTTAAGCACACATGCTTCTTCGCACGGGGCGGGGCAGATACGGCCAGTAAATTCGGGGAAATTATTGGTTGAATAAAGCGAGCGAGTAGCTTCTTCCCAATTTCCATTATAAATTAAATCGTTCCAATCTGGTATTTGATTATGAACAGGACAACCAGTATCGCCATGGCAATAAGGCACACCACAATCCATGCAGCGAGCCGCCTGATCAAGAATGCGGCTTTTTGACATAGGAATAGTAAATTCGCCCTGATGGCGTATTCTATCGGAAGCTGGTTCTTTTCGATTTTGCTCACGATCAATTTCTAAGAAGCCTGTTATTTTACCCATTTTTTTTGGCTCCTATTTTTAAGTTTATTTTGTTTTCTTTGTTCCATTTCTCTAATGGCGCGGGCATATTCAACGGGCATTATTTTTACAAATTTAGAGCGAAAATTGAGCCAATTATCAAGCATGTTTTTTGCCAAAGTTGAGCCAGTATAATGCACGTGGTTTGATAATAATTGCTGTAATCTTTCGTCGTCATGGCGTGACATATCGCCCGATATATCAACTCTTCCGTGCCATTCGAGATCGCCGCCATGATGGTGAAAGCGGCGCATGAGATCTTCTTCTTCAAGCACAGGTTCAAGGTCAACCATTGTTAGGTTGCACCTATTTTCAAATGTGCCGTCCTCATCAAATACATAGGCAATGCCGCCCGACATGCCAGCGGCAAAATTGCGCCCAGTATTGCCAAGTATAACCACGATGCCGCCAGTCATATATTCGCAACCATGATCGCCAGTGCCTTCAACTACCGCAATAGCACCAGAATTACGAACGGCAAAACGCTCCCCCGCATGACCCCTAAAATAACATTGCCCAGAGGTTGCGCCATAAAGAACAGTATTGCCAATAATTATGGATTGCTCAGGAATGATATTAGTATCTTGAGGGGGGCGAACAATAATACGCCCTCCCGAAAGACCTTTACCAACATAATCATTGGCCTCTCCTTGCAAATCAAAAGATATTCCCTTGCTTAAAAATGCGCCAAAACTTTGCCCCGCAGTGCCCTTAAAATTAACTGAAATTATATCATCACTTAAATTTTCATTTTCATGCGACTTAATAAATTCTCCCGATAACATTGCGCCCGTTGAGCGATTTAATGACTTAATCGACATTGCAATTTTTACTGGCTGCTTATTTTTTAGAGCTGGCTTTGCTTGTTTAATTAACTCCCTATCAAGCACGTCATCAATTTCATGATTTTGCAAAATTGAGTGATGGATTGTATTGTCTTTTGCTGGTTTTGGCTTAAAGAATAATTTTGCTAAATCCAAACCTTGCGCTTTCCAGTGATCGCTTAATTTATGCTGGCTTAAAAGATCAGAGCGCCCGACAAGCTCAGTTAGGGTTTTTGCGCCCATTTCGGCCATAAGAATACGCAATTCTTCAGCTACAAAAAAGAAATAATTAATGACGTTTTCTGGTGTGCCAACAAATCGTTTGCGTAAAACTGGATCTTGCGTTGCAATGCCTACGGGGCAAGTGTTCAGGTGGCATTTGCGCATCATAAGGCAGCCAGCGGCAATTAGCGGAGCGGTGGCAAAACCAAATTCATCAGCGCCAAGCAAAGCCCCCATTAAAACATCACGCCCTGTTCTTAATCCGCCATCAACTTGTAATACTATTCTTGAACGTAAATTATTCATCACCAAAGTTTGGTGGGTTTCTGCTAGGCCAATTTCCCATGGCGAGCCTGCATTTTTAATTGAGGTGAGGGGTGATGCACCCGTTCCGCCATCATAACCAGAAATTGTTATATGGTCAGCTTTTGCTTTAGCAACCCCTGCCGCAACCGTGCCTACCCCAACTTCTGAAACTAGTTTTACTGAAATATCTGCAATAGGATTGACGTTTTTAAGGTCATAAATTAATTGCGCTAAATCTTCGATTGAATAAATATCATGGTGGGGGGGAGGAGAAATAAGCCCAACTCCCGGAGTTGAATGACGAGTTTTAGCAATTACCCAATTTACTTTATGACCCGGTAATTGCCCCCCTTCACCCGGCTTTGCCCCTTGTGCAACTTTTATTTGAATCATATCGGCATTAACCAAATATTGCGTGGTTACGCCAAAGCGCCCTGAGGCAACTTGTTTGATTGCAGAGCGCATTGGGTTTTGCGAACCGTCTGGCAATGGCTTAAAGCGTTCAACATCTTCTCCGCCCTCCCCAGTATTAGATTTTCCACCAATTTTATTCATGGCAATGGCAAGGGTTGAGTGCGCCTCGTGTGAAATTGAGCCATAAGACATAGCGCCAGTTGAAAAGCGCCTTACAATTTCGCTAGCTGGCTCGACCTCGTTTATATCTATTGCTTTATTTAGCTTCCTTACATCAAATAAAGAGCGAATATTAAGGGCTCTTGAGTTTTGTGAATTTATTTCTTTTGCAAATTCATTATAGTGATTTTGTGCCTTTTCATCTAAATCACCCTTAAAGCGAACGGCATGTTGTAAATTTACTATCGCCTCAGGTGTCCACGAATGAGCCTCGCCACGCATTCTAAAAGCATATTCTCCACCCGCTGTTAAAGTGCGTTTAAGAATAGCGTTTTCACCAAAAGCTAAGCTATGGCGACGCACCGTTTCAATAGCTACTTCGTCAAGTCCAACCCCTTCAATAGAAGTTGGTGTGCCAAAAAAGAATCTATCAACAAATTTTTGATTTAGGCCAACTGCATCAAAAACTTGAGCGCCGCAATAGGATTGAAAAGTTGAAATGCCCATTTTTGACATGACTTTTAATAGGCCTTTACCAATCGCTTTAATGTAGCGCTCAACAACTTCATATTTATCAACCTCTGGCGGAAATTGCTTTTCTGAATGCATTGCGGCTAATGTTTCAAAGGCAAGATAGGGATTAATAGCCTCTGCGCCATAGCCAGCAAGCACTGCAAAATGATGAATTTCACGTGCTTCGCCTGTTTCAACAACTAGGCCAGATGAGGTTCTTAAACCTTTTCTTATCAGATGATGGTGCACTGCCGCAGTTGCTAATAGGGCAGGAATTGCAATGCGGGTTTCTTGCACTAATCTATCAGAAAGAATGATGATATTATAGCTGCCCATAACAGCTTTTTCGGCCTTTTGACAAAGCTCTTTTAGCGCCTCATCCATGCCTTTTGCGCCCTTTTGCGCATTATAAGTAATATCAAGAGTTTTGGCTTGAAATTGATTATCGCCAATTTCAGAAATAGTGCGGATTTTTTCTAAATCTTCATTGGTTAGAATTGGTTGGCGAACTTCTAATCGCTTAAGATTTGAAAGGCCTTTTAGATCAAAAATATTGGGGCGTGGGCCAATGAAAGAAACTAGCGACATCACTGATTCTTCACGTATCGGGTCAATCGGCGGATTTGTTACTTGTGCAAAATTTTGCTTGAAATAAGTATAGAGCAATTTTGATTTATTAGAGAGAACAGAAATTGGGGTATCTGTTCCCATTGAGCCAGTGTTTTCTTGCCCTGTTGTGGCCATTGGCGACATTAAAAGTTTTAGATCTTCGTGTGAATAGCAAAATGCTTGCTGTCTATCGAGCAACATTTCTGAAGACTTGGGAGCTTTAGCGCTAACTTTTGGTAAATCTTCAAGTACAATTTGTGTTTGGCTTAGCCATTTTTCATATGGATATCTTGTTGCAAGAGTTTTTTTAATTTCATCATCAGAAATAATGCGCCCCTCTTGTAGATCAATTACTAACATTTTACCCGGTTGCAAGCGCCACTTATTGATGATTTCGCTCTCAGCAATATCAAGAGTTCCAGCCTCTGAAGCTAATACTATTAAATCATCTTTGGTGCTATAATAACGTGCTGGGCGCAGACCGTTTCTATCAAGAGTTGCAACAATATAACGACCATCACAAAGTGCCATTGCGGCAGGCCCGTCCCATGGCTCCATCATAACGGCATGATAGGCATAAAAATTTCGCCGTTCTTCATCCATTAAAGGATTATTTGTCCAAGCCTCTGGAATTAACATCATAGCCGCATGGGGCAGAGAATATCCACCACGAACCAAAAATTCTAATGCATTATCAAAACATGCAGTATCGGATTGGCCTTCATAAGAAACTGGCCAAATTTTTGATATGTCCTCGCCAAATAATTCTGATTTTACTGAGGCTTGGCGGGCTGCCATCCAGTTAACATTGCCACGTATTGTGTTGATTTCACCATTATGAGCGGTGAGGCGATATGGGTGTGCTAATTTCCACGATGGGAAAGTATTAGTTGAAAAACGCTGATGCACTAAGGCTAAAGCTGAGATAAAATCTTTATCGTGCAAATCAGGATAGAATGCACCAAGCTGATAGGCTAAAAACATGCCTTTATAAATGATTGTTCGGGCAGAAAAAGAAACGAAATAAAATCCAGTATCGCTAAATGTTTGTGGGAGTTGTTTATAAATAGCATTTGATATTTGTTTTCTAGCGGTTAGCAATTTGCGCTCAAATGTCTCTATTCTCATTAAAGATGGACGTGCGATAAATGCTTGCTCAATAATCGGTTGAGAGGCAATTATGGTTTTCGAAAGACAAGAATTATCAAATGGAACAGTACGCTCGCCTAAAAATTCTAATCCCTCTTCTTTTAAAGTGGACTTAAAAATCTTATTGCATTTATCTCGTAATTTTTTATCTGATGGATAAAAAATCATCGCAATGGCATATTCACCCTCGCCAGTTAGATCAAAATCAACGGATTTTTGAAAAAAGTCATGTGGGATTTGCACTAACATACCAGCGCCATCACCCATTAAAGGATCTGCACCAACCGCACCACGATGGGTGAGGTTTTCAAGCATTTCTAACCCTTTTTCAACAATGTTGCGTGACCCTATGTTTTTTACATTGGCAATAAAACCTACACCACAAGAATCATGTTCATTTGCGCTATTATATAGGCCTTGCGTTTGGTTTTTTGTGTTAATGCTCACTTTTTTACCCTTGTTGATATGTAGTTTAACTCAATTTTGGGTTTAATTCATGCAAAAAATACTGCTTTCCCAAATATTAGGCATTATTATCAAATGAAATGCTTAGATATCAGATTTTAACTAATTGGACAATAGTGCTGTCCTTTTTTCTGCATTACTAATTTTATTGAGCGCACAATCAAAAAGGGCGCAATCTTTTTAGATTGCACCCTTGATAAAAGAAATTAGAGTTTTGCTACTAATTTACAGATTTAGTTTTCAATTTCTTTTTTACTTCTAATCCGTCATTAATTACTATTTGGCGAGATTTTTTGCTTTCTGGCACTTCGCGTTTTAGTTCAATATTTAACAAACCATTTTCAAGCCTAGCATTTGAAACTTCTACATAGTCGCCTAATTGAAAACCAAGTTCAAAACTACGCTCTGCTATGCCACGATGTAAAAATTCACGATCTTCATTGTCTGTACTAGGTTCTTTTGCGCCTCTTATTGATAGTGAATTTTCTTTTGTTTCAATAGAAATATCATCAATGGAAAATCCTGCAAGGGCTATTGATACCAGCCAAATGTCGTTCTCGATTAGTTCGATATTATAGGGGGGATAGGATTTAGTTTCTTGTCCAACAAGATTATCAAGACTATCAAATAGACGATCAAACCCTACCGTTGAGCGAAGAAATGGTGAAAAATCTAAATTTTGCATATGTAAGTTCTCCTTCATGTTTTGAGCAACTTCAGTTTTTCCTATTTGCGCTCCCTTAAAGGCAAGCGAAAACAGCGTGCTTGATTGAAATGTAGGTATGTTAGATTTTGTTTCAAGGGTTGGCTCTTTTTTTCTTGCCGCCGTTGGTCGCTACATTTTCTCTTGCGTTCACGCCACGCAGGCTACCCGACCCCGCCTGTCCGCCGAAGCCTTGGCGTAGGCGGAACACCCCCGCCGTTTATTCTTTTTCCATGCTTACGCTGGTAGGTTTTTTCCGCTCACCACCCTACGCCCTTCGAGCTTCGGGAGGCATGCGCCGCTTGGGCTCTCTCCGCTCATGCCGCTTGGGCTGGTTTTCCTGAATATGAGATGAATGAATATGTAACTATTGGTTCATATTGGTTTTGCTAAATATGTTTTGTGCAATCAAATAAAGCATTTTGCTTTTATGTACGGTCTAAAAGATACCGCAAGCCCCCCGCCGGTATCTTAATAATAAAGCTGGTGCTATTGAATATTCAATGTACCAGCTTTTTTATTGCCTTTATTGATATATTGCTTTTTGGCTATTTCAAAGATAAACAACATAATCTATCAATAAAATTTTATTTTACATTTTAAACACGAGATATTTATGAATATAATTGTTGACCCTAACGGCCCAAGACTTTGCGATGTAGCATCTAGCCCAATACCGCAAGGTGCCAAGGTGAGTTATATGAAAACTAGCGATAATGTTCGTCTTAGATATGCTCTTTGGCGGCCTGTTAATGGTGGTGATAAGGGTACTGTTTGTTTGGTGCATGGGCGCACTGAATTTATTGAAAAATATTTTGAAACTATTGATGATTTTCTCAAGCGTGGTTTTGCTGTTGCGACATTTGATTGGCGTGGGCAGGGGGGATCTGATCGTTTAATTAAAAATAAAAAACTCGGCTATGTTGATCAATTTGATGATTATTTGCTTGATTTGCAAAGTTTTTATGATGAAATTTTAATGCCAGATTGCCCACCGCCCTATTATTTGGTTGGTCATTCTATGGGCGGGTTAGTTGCTTTAATGTCTGGGGCGCGTGATCGCTTGATGTTTGATAGAATGTTTTTATCCGCCCCTATGGTTGAGGTGAAGGGACAGCTAATTTCTATGGCAGGAATGGCAAATGTTGCTGATGCGATTTGCTATGTTGGCTTGGGCAAAATGGCAGCGTCATCAAATAGCAATTTTATGACCAGTGATAAGAAATTTGCTGGAAATAACCTAACTTCAGATTATACTCGCTATATGAAGTCGGTAGATATTTTTAATTCTTCTCCTGATTTAGAAATCCTAGCGCCAACCTTTCGCTGGGCGGCATCGGCGTTTCGTGCCATGGCTTATGTTGAAAGTGATGATTTTCCAAAAAAAGTAAATGTACCCGTATTAATGTTAGCCGCCGCTCGTGATGAAGTTGTATCAAGCGCTGCTATTGAGCATTTGGGCCTAAGCATGAGAGTTGGCAGGCACGCAGTTATTGGGGCTGCACGACACGAATTATTCATGGAGAATGATGATATTAGAGCGCAGGTATTTGCAGCTTTTGATGCTTTTGTGACTGAGCAGACCAAGTAATGGTTAAATTGTTTAACTAGTTAGTTGTTTTGCTTGCCGCAATGTAACATGCGGTACGGTGCAAGAAGGACAATCTTATTGAGTAATGTTAAGGGTGAAAAAAGGTTTTATAACGACTATTCAAATTCTTCTTGAGATGGTAGCAAAAATGAAATGTTAAGATGTTTATGAAAACTGGGGCGTACTAGGGTTTATTCTTCACAAAGCGCATCAAATTTAGCAATAAATGCTTTTTGCAGATTTTTATCTATTTTTAGCTCTTCTTCATAATTTTTTATATATTGTTCAAAAGCTGATTGAAGATTGTTTCGGTATAATATTTTTTCTTGGTTACTGCCACTCCAGCTAATTATCGCATCAGAATTAGATTTGGCACGAATCTTCCATCCCCCCTTGGTGCGAGCATCATGTAACAAAGCACACCTGACATCACTATAAAAACTATCTGTTTTATCAGTTGAGCTAAAACCTGCATTGAATGGTTCGTTATTTTTAAGGAACTTTTTGAAAATTTTAGCACTACTGACATAGTTCTCATTTATTATGATTTTTCCTGAACAGCCTTCTTGAGAACAGTCCTTTGTTTTTAGCTCCTCGCATATAACGCCATCACGAATTGACGCCAAAAATTCTATTAAGCTACATTGCAAGGCAACGATAGAAAATCCTTCTCCCTCGTTTTTGCCGTGTTTTTGTAAGAGTCTGATGGGTTCAAAATACCTTGTTTTAATTCTTGTAACGAAGAATGTTTTATAGGCCTGCTCCCAGTTCTCTGGCTTGCCTACTTCAAGGGTTTTTTTCATCGCTTTCCAATCTGCAACGCTGTGATGTCCTGCAATTTTCATATCCCAACCCCCTTTTATAAAAACATCGCCCCAACTCTCTCTCAATAAGCATAGCGCTTTCTCATTCCGCTCATTATCGGGGTCACGATCAGCTTGAATTGCCACTAAATTGGCTAAATAAGCAGCTGGCAAACTCGATTGTACGGCGCCCCATAAAATCAACTGTTTATACCAACTATATGGTCTTAATTTTCTCCCAGTTGCCCCAGACTTAGCAAAATATGTCGTGGTTTCTATTTCATTATTATCTGACTGTACGACAACAAAATCGTCTATTCTTGTATAGCCGTTTCCTTCTGCTTTATCTAACTTGGATCGCTCCTTTGCATCTATCTGGAAAAGAGCGCCATATAATTTTTTGGTGCTATATTGATTTTCGACAATGGTTGCTTTTCCAGAACAATCTTTGCTGCGTTTGTTAAAACTCAATTCATAACCGCAAACATAGGCTGAAGAGATATATTCAGCCGATTCGCAGCGTTCTTTTAATCGCTCCAAAAGCATATTCGAGCCGTAAGCGAAGTATGTGAATTTTTTCATTAATTATAGTAGCATAGGTTTAGGTGTTCTGAATACCGTTCTTGATACATTTCTTCATTCCTCTAGTTTCATCCTGCTAAAAGGCTTCTCAATATTTATTACCGTACCGTACGTTACAGTACGGCAAATGTAGCAAGAAATGCGTGAATGAATTAGCGAACTAGTTCGAGAATGACAGGGGTGGCTGTTATTGCCCTAAGCTAAATGCTTATGCAAAATTTCTAGCGCCTCGTCTAACAGTTCGAGAGTAGCGGCGGCGATTATGTTTCCTCCATTATGAGCGCTCTTTTTGTTCCATGTGCAAACTACTGCACCTGAATTTTCTATGATGGCAATCAGTGGCGCAATATCGCATTGCTTTAGGTCTGGCTCAATTATCAGATCTATTTGCCCCATTGCCAATAGTGCATAGGCGTAACAATCTATTCCATAGCGAGCGAGGCGAACTTTGTTCTCTATTTCATCATAGGCGGCTCTTTGTGCTGGTTTTGCAAAAAGCGCTGGGGTGGTGGTGAACATAATTGCTTCTGATAGATTTTTTGTGTTGCTTGAAATTAGTGGAGTAGTTTTTCCCTGATAAATATACTCAGCCTTTTT
>JAMONS010000037.1 GCA_027065555.1 Hyphomicrobiales bacterium
CAAACTGTAAGTCCTTGATATGAAATTGCGCTGTCTAATTTTTTATGACGTTTAGCGCTCATAATAGAGTGCGTTGCATCATTTGGGCGACCTAGTTCATTATGTTCTAAACCAGTAATAGTGTGCATCAAACCCTCGTCACCGGGTAGGGCGCGTGGCGAAATGTGATTATCTGTTAATGCAAAGCGTTTATAGGTTTCACCCTCTTTGAGAGATGGTTTTACTCGAGCTTTGGGAGCAAAAGCATTGTTTTTAGAGGGGATAACAGTCTCATAACGATTTGAAAGATATAGATCTATTAAAATAATAACGGGCGTTTGGTATTTTTCTGCTAGCTCAAAAGCTATTCCTGCACATCGATAACAACCCTCAACATTTGTCGGAGCAATGACAATTTTTTGCGCATCGCCCGAACCGCCATAAAGAGCAATATTAAGATCAGATTGCTCTGTTTTTGTTGGCAACCCCGTTGAAGGGCCGCCACGCTGCGATACTACAACTACTATGGGAATTTCTGCCATAGTGCCAAGCCCCATCATTTCGGACATTAAAGCTAGACCGGGCCCTGAAGTTGCAGTTGCAGAACGTGAGCCAGTATAAGCTGCACCTATGGTTGCAGCTATTGCGGCGATTTCATCTTCCGTTTGTAAAAACCGCCCTCCTCTTGGGGGCATCTCAGTTGCTAGCCTTTCCATAATGGAGGTTGCTGGTGTTATTGGATAGCCAAAATAACACTGAATCCCAGCCTCTAAAAGCCCACGCACAATTGCCCCATTCCCCGTCATCATAATAGCGTCTGCACCATTGGAATTTTTAAGTGCTTTACCCACAACTACATCATCAAGTTTTAACACGGCTTTTCCAGCTTTTAGACCAGCATCAAATGCCTTGATATTATCTGTCGTAACAATTTGTGGTTTTGTAGTAAATTTTTCTGCAATTACTAAATGAAAAATCTTTGCCTCTAAATTATAAAGGCCTGCCAAATAACCAAGCACAGCAACATTTCGAGAACGTGCTAAATTGGTTGCTTGCTCAGAAAACTGGCGAATAGAAGCAGCGTATGGCACTTGGGCTGGTTTGATATGAGCGCTAATATGGCCGCCTTCTTTGACATGGGAAACAGGACTGTCTTCATAAATAATTGCACCAAAATCACGAACCTCTCCCACATGAGGAATTGCATGGCTATCATCAAGTGATATGAGAATATCAGATTGGTGTTTTAGCGAATATGTTTGTTGGCTAGAAATTCTAATGCGTGAGATACATTTGCCGAAGCCTCGAATTTCAGGGGGATAGAGATCAAAAGCGATAACTTTAAAACCCATAAGCGCTGCGGCTCGTTTCATTAAGTCGCCAGTGGCAATTGTGCCATCGCCAGCTGAGCCGATAATTGCAATTTGTATATCTGTGCCTTTTATATCTCTGCTCATTTCTAGTTAATCCAAAATGTAGAACGGATATTACCGTCATTATCTAAGTCAAGCCGATCTTCAATATTGACATCAAAAATATCATGCGCACCTGACATATTCCGTGCCGCCAACTCACCCATAGTACGAACATTTTTCCAGCCATGATAGAATTTGTAGATTTTTTCTTCATCATGCCATATCTGGCAAACATCACCTGCTGCCCAGATATTTTCGTTGTTAGTGTGTAATTCTGTATCAACTAGCAGCCCACGCTCTATATCCACACCAGCGCCAAGCATAAATTCCACCGAAGATGTAAGTCCGCAAAAAGGCATTACCACATCTGAAACAATCTCTGTTCCATTCTCAAGAATAACAGTGCGGGCGGGACTACTAGCTCCATTATCAGTCACGCTTACAGGTTTGGAACTATCAATAATCTTCATGCCTTTTTCCCTTAGAGCATCTAAAAAAGGCTTTCGCTTATTATTGGGTATTTCATGTGGCCAGAAAGTTTGTTGATTAGTAATAAGAATTACTTGATAACCAGTTTCAAGCAAGGTTAGCGCTAGGTCAATGCCGACCATATCACCGCCGATAATTGCTACTGTTCCCCCTATTGGTAGGGCTTTATAGACACGCATCGCTGCTTCAAATGAGCCAAAACCGTGCATCATTTTTGCGCTTTCAATTAGGTTTTCTGGTAAATAAGAGCGACCACCAGCGCATACCAGCAATTTGTCATAGGAAACATCTTCTTGGTGAGCAAGGCTTACGAATTGGCGTAAACCATTAACATCAACTACACGACTTAAGCGGCGAAGATTTATTCCCAGTTCCTCATATTTAGAAGGAGGCATATCAAGTAATTCACGCCAATCGTGATGTTTACGAAAAACTCGTGGTAAATCATAGCGATGGTAAAACGGCAAACTATCCATAGTTATCATAGTGATAGAGCAATCTTTATCCAATTCCCTTAAAGTCAAAGCAGCACCAAACCCAGCGCTTCCACTACCAATTATTACGTGATGAGGTTTCGAGATCATTTATGTCTCCCGCGTTACTATTTGATTGCGAGTAATGGAGATACATTTTGTTGGGCAGACAAAATAACAAGCGCCACAACGAATACATTCATTGCTGTCGATCCAAATTGCTCCGACTTGATCCCATTTTGATGTTTCATGCAAAGAGCCGTAAGTGCCATCTTGATTTATATCAATTCCATCAACCATCTTAATGCAATTCTTGGGCGCAACATCGATACATGCGCGACAATAAATACAATTATCAATGTCAATTTTATAATCAAGATTACACAAGTAACAACGTTTTGCTTCTTCATGGGTAAGTTCATCACCAAAGCCAACCTCCACTTCGCAATCAAGGCAGTTTTTGCGTATCTCATTATCCAAAGTCGGCATATGACCTCGCTCGATAAAATCAAATGCACGTTCTCGCAATGGCTCTGTTACAGTTTCGATACGCACCGATTTCTTAGTGCGAGCCTTGCCCATTAACCAGACATCAATATTTAAAGCTACTTCACGTCCCCGAGCAACAGCTTCAATTACTGTTCCAGCGCCATCTACGTAATCACCAGCGGCAAAAACCCCATTCACAGAAGTCATTCCAGTTTCATTGGTTTTTGCATTATCCCATTTATCAAGCTCAATCTTTATATCAAGAAAATCATGCACACTCTTTTGCCCAATGGCAATAAGAAGCGTATCGCATTTGATATTAAACTCAGAATCTTTAATAGCTATTGCTTTTCGACGACCATTTTCACGCCAGCCACCAAGCCTATTTTGAATAAATTCAACTGATGAGAGAGAACCATTTCTATCTGCATTAAGGGCAATAGGAGTCCTTAAACCGTGTAAAGTTACACCCTCACTTTTAGATTCCAAAATTTCATCTTGAGTTACGGGGATATATTCTTCAGTTGTGCGTAAGTGAATGGTGACTTCTTTTGCCCCTAAACGAAGCGCCACTCGTGCACAATCTAAAGCGGTAAAACCAGCTCCAACTACGGCAACATTCTTGCCAACTTGTTTTTTAACGCCACGATGCATTTCAAGAAGAAAATCAAAGCCATATTCTATATTATTAATTTTGTTGATTTTTTCTAACTCAGAGCTATCACGAAGAGGCAACTCAGTTGCTGTCATACAGCCAGTTGATAATAGAACGGCATCAAAATCATTTTGCAATTTTGATATAGGAATTTCCCCTTTACCATTGCCTATGGTTACGCCAGTTTTTAAATCCACGCCTAAGCGCATGGCATTGTGCAATTCTTCATTTAGTATTTCTCGGGGCAGCCGGAATTCAGGAATACCGTAACTTAACATACCGCCCGGCTTTTCTTCACGCTCAAATAAAGTGACATCATGACCCATTAAAGAAAGATCATGCGCCGCAGCAACTCCTGCAGGCCCTGATCCTATGATTGCTATTTTTTTGCCAGATGGCGCATAAAGGCTTTCATTGAGGCGATGCCCACCATCTTTCAGGTCAGCGGCAGCTCTTTTTAAGTGGCAGATACTAACTGGATCACCATTACCAGGTAAACCATGCCTGCATTGATCCTCACAAGGGCGAGAACAAATTCGCCCAAGAACACCCGGAAGTATGTTAGCTTCACGATTTATTTCATAAGAAAGAGAGTGCTTTTTTTGCATAATCGCCCATATATAGGCAGGAATATCAGTGCCAGCGGGACAAGCGGTTTGACAGGGAACATTTTCACGAACCCAACCAAAATCTCTTGGGTCATCTGAATAACGCACATCGCCGATTTCAACACGGCTCTTTTCACGCCGGTCTGAATTTTGTTCAATCTTTGTTTGTTGGCGCTCAGCCATCAATCAACTCTCAAAATGCACTAATTAATTTAACCTAGACCAAGAAAAAAATATTGGCAAATAAAAAAATATTTAACAAATTCAGAGCCTATTAATTTCATAATATATGATATTTGTAAGCTAAAGGATTTTGAAGCGAATATTTCAAACAATCCCTTCCTCAATGCCAATGCTATGGTATTTTTATAATATAAGTTGTATAATGAGAACATCTCAAAAACCAAAATAATTACAAGTAGGCAACCTAAAACATGAATGACAAAAACCGCTACAACAGACAAGTTATTCTACCAGAAATTGGGCAGAAGGGGCAAAAGAAGCTAACAAGCGCCTCTGTTTTATGCATTGGTGCTGGTGGGCTTGGTTGCCCTGCTTTGCTTTATTTGGCTGGAGCTGGTGTTGGGCATTTGGGCATTGTTGATTTTGATGTGGTTGATGAAACAAACCTGCAACGCCAAATTTTATTTAGTACTGAGCAAATTGGGCAAAATAAAGCAGAGGCTGCTAAGTCACGTTTGTTGGCTCTAAATCCAGAGATAGAAATTTTAGCCTATCCAGAAGAACTAACAGCAAAAAATGCACAAAACCTGCTTGCAAATTATGATATAATTATTGATGGCAGCGATAATTTTGCGACCAAATATTTAATAAATGATGCAGCGATTAAAACTGGCAAGCCATTTATTTTTGGCTCTATTTCAGGTTTTAATGGACAGATTAGCGTTTTTAACTTTGAAAATGGACCCTGCTATCGTTGCCTATTTCCAGCCCCACCTAAAGGACATGTTCCAAATTGTGCAGAGGCAGGAGTTATTGGTGCGGTGGCTGGAATGATTGGCACGGCGCAAGCGATGGAAGCCATTAAAATCATTGTCGCTCATAAAGACTTCACACCCCTTGCAGGCAAGTTTTGGAACATTGATATGCTAAGCATGGAGAACCAACTTCTCTCTTTAACCAAAAATCCAAATTGCCCCACTTGCTCTAAAAATAAAGAAGAAATTTCACTACATTATTCCTCACCAGTTTGCGCAATAATACCTGAACTAACAAAACAACAAATGTTAGATAAAAAACAGGCTGTTTTAGTTGATGTGCGTGAGATTGATGAATGGGAAGCAGGTCATATTGAGGGTGCAAAACATATTGCTTTATCCGATTTATTAGATGGCTTTGAGCCTGATTTAGCAAAAAATTGCGAGATTATTCTATATTGCCAAACAGGGATTCGGGTGCGCCAAGCTGCTAAAACACTTCAAACACTTGGATTCTCAAATATTAACAATCTTATAGGTGGATATAAAGACTGGCAATAGTTTGCCATTACATCATGCCCCACCATCGCCAGATTAAACGCAATGAAACATATAGGATTAATATTGCAGTCATTAGGCTTATTGTTTTTAGATTGAGGTATTTCGCCCCCATGATTGAACCAATTTGCCCACCAATTAATACCGCAGGAAATAATAACCAATAGGCAGAAATTTCACCTATAAGCTGCAAATCGCCAAGCTTCATTAACTGCCCGCTTAGTCCTGCAAGAGAGTTCACCAAAATAAAAACCGAGCAAGCCGCTGCAATTTTTTTTGCATTATCCCAATGTAAGAGATATAGAATTGGAGCAAGGAAAATCCCTCCCCCTATTCCAACTAACCCTGCTAATAGCCCCAAAAACACGCCTATGATTGGGGGCAAAAAACGATATTTATTTATTATTTCTTGTCTTAGTTTTTGCTTTTTATTTTTTATAAATATCATACGTAAACCAGCCGCCAGTAGCGAAAAGCCAAGCAAGCCAATAAACATTTCTTCAGAAATTTGAATAAAACCGCCAAGCCATGCAGCAGGAACAGAAGTAATAATCCATGGCATGATGCGCTTCAAATCAACATGCCCAGCTTTGGCAAATCTATAAGTTCCGCCACTCACCACAATCAAATTACAAATCAGCGCAATGGCTGGTAAAATGCGATAATCAGTATCTGCCAAAACTAATAAGGCATTATAGGTCGATCCACCGCCAAACCCAACCGCAGCATACAAAATTGCTGTGATGAAAAAGGAAACAGCAAGGGCAAGCATTATTTATCTATCTTTCGTAAAGGTTGGCGATTGTCTGAGCGCAAATCTACTTGCAGGCTTATATTTAACTCATCAACATTAAAACTCAAGCCTGCTTTATTGCGACCTAAATCTAAAAGCTCTTGCACTTTTTCTTGTGAAATGAGCAAGTTCAAATTCACCTCATCTTCACCCAAAACTAATTCTGGTTGCATGAAATTATCACTCGATTGCACTTTGATTGCAGCAATAAACGACTTATCCAGTAGCTTTAATTTAACTTGCAAATCCTGACCAGCAAGCAAACTATTCAACTCTGCTTGAGATATTTTATAAATTATATTATTTTCTTCAATTCTTACTTTCATTTACTCAATACCTGTTGCCATTGTTTTGCTGTGTTGATATTGGCTAATTTATCTTCAAACTCTATTGGCAAAGTGATTGCATCAGCACCCATTGCCGCTAGCAATTCTCTAACAGAATCTACTCGTAACTTTTGAAATGGCGCAACAAAAAATGCTGGCAGTGGATAATTTACAAAATAGCTAGTTTTGTTTTGAGATAGCAAAAGAGATAATATTTCTTGACTAACAAGCGGCATATCAACTGGCATAAATATAACAGCATCAAAATTATTTAACTCAAGCAAGACATCAGAAATCGCATGGGCAGGCCCCCTATTATCCATACTATCAGAAATGCAATCATAACCTGCAAAATCACCGCTTACATAAATATCGCTAATTCCTGCTCTCGTTAACAAGCCAATGCTATGATCAAGCAGTGAGCTACCATTATAATTGAGCAATGCTTTATCTTGCCCCATGCGAGATGATTTTCCACCTGCCAGCACCACACCTGCTATTTTGCGACTATTCACTATTCGCCTCGTTTAGTGAGTGTCCCGGCAGCCATTCAGAGCGTCCATTTTCATAATGTTCTTGCTTCCATACTGGTGCGCGTTTTTTAATTTCTTCGATAATATAACGACATGCTTCAAAGCTATTTGCACGATGCGCCGAACTAACGGCTATTATGATGCTGATACCGCCAATATCAAGTTCGCCATTATAGTGGGAAAGATATATTTTCGTTCCTTGCCAGCGGCTTTGCGCCTCAAGACAAATTTGCGTAAAAACATTTTTGGCTAAGCCTTCATGTGCATCATAAGTTATTCCTAAAACATTTTGCCCTTCATGAAGATTGCGCACAGTGCCAACAAACACATCTATTGCGCCATGCGCATCATCGGCTACAAAATCATAAGCACCTTGAATATTTATCTTATCACTTGTTAAGCTAGCATGAATGGTTGCACTCATTTATTAGCCTCCACAAACGGGAGGCAAAATGGACAGGCTGGCATCAGAATTCAAAATATCATCATCACGCAAAATTTCATTATCATTGGCAAGAACTGAATCTAGAACTAAAGTTTCACCATTTAGCTTTTCCAAAAGCACTGCCTTTATTGTAGCAATGGTGCTACCCGTTGGCACAGCAAAAGAAAGGCCTTCGCCAAATTTACGAAACCCTCCAAAGAATTTTATATTAAGCGTAATTTCATTCATCACAAAAACCTCTGTTTTGAAACTAAGATCAAAACCCTAATCTAATGCAAGCAGTTTTATTGTTGCATTGCAATTAAAATTTCCAAAGCAATAATGCGTTTTTGCGGCTCATCTGAATTTAATAACTCAATCATCACATCATAAACCTTAGCTTCATGAGTATTGAGCAACTTTGCAGCTAATTTCTTATGCACACCATCTTCAACAAAGGCAAAAGCACATAGGGCTGGAATGGCTTTATCTGAGCTTAATTCACTAACCAGTTCTGCCGCTGCAATCCTTGTTTTACGCGCTCCGTTTTTACATAGTGATGCTAGATCAAGTTCAATATCATAATTCTTAGATATTTTTATAGCTTCTGAGCGTACTAAATCATTTTCATCATTGCTAAGTTTAACAACGACCTTTGAAACGATTGAAGAATTTATATAGCCCAAAGCCCTAATCGCTCTAAAACTCAAACTCGCCTCGCCAGTTGTCGCATGGCGAAGTAAAACCCGTTGCGCATCACTAATATCAATACCAACTTTTGCCAAACAAGCAATCGCCTCAACAGATGCCTCACAAAGTTCTTTATCACTGTCAGCAGCTGCCTTAATCAATGCTTCAAGCAATTCCCCCCTACCCGTTTGCCCACCAACTAAAGCTGCCAAACGGCGCACATCAATATGAGCAGGGATTTTTGCCATCGGACTTTGACGTTTGCGCTTTTTAGGAGCAGATCCTGTCATCTCTAAGAACTCAATATCTGCCTCGTCAATTTGTATCGCATTATCACAAGCTGGCACTTCAACATTTGCCGCCATTATCGCATCTAACGTAGATAAAGGCTCTAAAACCTCTTTCTCCTCAATTTCAATATCACTATTTATTGGCCCAAGGGGCGCTTCAATAATATTGCCCTCTCTATCAAGACGGATTTTGCGACTATCTTCATCACCATCTTGTTTTGCGCCTTTATGCTTATCAAAATCAACAATATTATCTTCATCTGGCTGCCAATCTTTAGGCATAGCTACAAGATCACCTAAAATTGCAGAGCTAATTATTTCAATAGATTTCTCTGCATTAGCACCCTTACCAGTTGCAATTTTCCCTAATGAGCCAATTGCAGCAAGACGAGTTTCTTGATTTTCATCAGCGCAAGCACTGCTTAAAAGCGGCACTGATTTAGAACTATTTAAATCACCCAAAGCCCTTAAACAAGCTAATCTCACCGCAAAATCTGTGGCACTATGATTGACAATATCTTCAATAAAATCAGACGCACCCTTTGGCTTTGCAACCGCCATTGCACCAATGAGTGAACTTAGAAGTTTAGGCGAATTCTTGCGCAAAAGCTGCTCAGATTTTTTAACTAGCTTTAGTTTGGGACGAAGTTTTTTATTACTTATTATTGCTTCGCAAGCACTTATTTGCACTTTTTCTTGTAAATCATCAAGCGCTTTTTCTAGCACTTCATCATCTAAATCATTAAATTCTGAAAGAACCATAGCTCGCACATCTGCACTTGCATCTTCAATTCCTAGTGTATAAATTTCTTTAAGGTTGCGCTTTGCACCGCTTTTTACCGCAGCTTTACGAACATTTATATCAGGATCTTGCATAGCAGCTGCTAACAAGGAAGCGCTTTGCTCGCTTTGCCCTTCTCCCAATGCAATAGCAATAGATTTGCGTTTTAAGGCCGATGCTTGACGCATTAAATCTATCAATGTATCGCCGCCCTCATCACCAAATTTAACCAGCGCCCTTGTTGCAATAGCCCATAAATCCTGCCCTTCAGGGTCATTAAGTCCTACCAAAATTGCTTTAATTGCTTTTTTTCTATCAATTTGCTCAGCAAAAACCCCAAGAGTTTTAATTGCCGCAATTTGAACATCTAGCCAATCGTCCCAGCCAGTGCCATATTCTTCCCAAGCAATATCCTCTTCCTCGCCTCGCCCGCTAGCCAAAACACATAATATATCGGCACATTGTATTGCGCCCTGCGCCTCTAGTGCCGCAATATAAATTACCTTTGCCTCACCTATTGGGTCTTGAATTAAATTCTCTAATAATGGAGCAATTAGGCTCTCATCTTTTATTAAACAAAGAGCCTTGCCAACATCACACCGAACGTCCTCATCTGGATTGCGTAAATGCTTTATTAAAATTGCTAAATTGCCTTTATCCGCTAATCCACCAAGTGCTTGCACAGCAAGACATTGCTCAACTTCATTATTTTCGCTTAGGATTTTTTTAAGGCTATCGCTAAGTTTCATATTATTATTATCGTCTTTTATCATTAACTCAGACATATTTAATCTCACAATATAGGGAATCGGGCAACCCCAATGATTGAGGTCACCCGATGGAGGGACATTGTTTATACTATATCACGGCGGGCAAATGACATTGATCTAAAGTCATTCTTATATGGTGATACGCCAATTTTTTTGACCATACCAACACCCATCTTATAGTTATAGTTGCCGCTTATCCAATCAACCACACGACCAGTTAAGGCATTGGCTGGTTGAGCAGTGTGAAGGAAATCCATATACATCACACCTTTTTTCAAAGCGGGGGTAACAATCGCAACCGCAGTAATGGCAGCTTTTGTTAACTCAATATGACCGTTTTCCATTAGTTTGGTAAAGCTGAAATCATCACCTTCAATACCAACTATCGTGTCAACTTGCACTGGAATTCTATCTGAATAGAGCATGACATAATCGCCACTTTCAATTCCACGTGCCTTTGCATCTTCTGGGTGAATTTCTACCCAGTTTTCAGGCCAGCGTTGCACAATATATGGACGACGACGATCATCATAACCAGATTGCCATCTTTCGTTAATACGACCAGAACTAGCCCATAATTCACCCTCACGCGGTTTCATCCATTCCCAATAATCAGAGAATAATGACCAAGGTGCTTTTTGGATATTGTTCTTGCCAGTTTGCGTATTGAAATGTGTCAATTTCTTATTGAACACATTGGCAGCCGCAGGCCCAGTTTCTGGTAATGTGCGAGTGGTATCATGTAGGCGAACAGTGCCTTCAAGAGTTCCATCTTCCATCATCATAACTGGCCCTTGAATACCGTCTGTGCCATATTGACCAAACTTTTCATGCAAGGTGATACCTTCTTTTTTAGCAGCCACGTGCAGCATATAGAAGTCTTTACGTGAGCCACGTGAAAAGCGAGAAGCCTCTTCAAGCACATCGTTTGAATTTTCCCAATCAAAACCATCAAAGCCCATTTTTTTACCAAGTTGAGCTGCAATCCACCAATCGGGTTTTGCTTCCCCTGGTGCATCATAGAATTTTGAATAAAGGCGTAAACGACGTTCCCCATTTGCACGAGTAAAGTCATGCTCACCCCAACCAGAAGCTGGGAAGATAATATCTGAATAACGAGCGCCAATTGGATCAATCAGATAAATATCTTGCGATATAACCACAGTACCACCACTATCAGCACGCTTTTTAAGAGTGTCAATAATTTCTTGCTTATCAAAAGAACGTATTTGATGCTCATTTTGCACTGTAAGCTCTTCAAATTTAGAAGCAAGATTTTGCGAGGCACACATGGCCTGTATCCAAGTATTACCTATGACGTAAGCCATTCGAGTATGACCTGCCATCAAATAACGATCGGTATCCATTGCACGACGGCGGCGACCGGGTAGTTTTTCCGGTGATTTGTTGCGTGGATATTTACCACCACGCAAGCCACCACGTTGATGACCACCAGCACGGCCAATAACCTGCCCCGGACGACCACCAGCACCAACTGTAATTCCAAGTGAGGAAATTGCGTTAGTATTACCAGTATTGTTTGACCAATAAAATCCTTTTTCAATCATAATAGAGGATTTTGGACGGGTGCCATCGGCTCTTGGTTTTGCCAACCACTCAGCGGCTGTATAGATTTTTTGCACATCAATTTGAGCAATATCAGCTGCTGTTTGAGGGTCTGAAAAATCCTGAGCAAGAAGCCATTTTTTCCAATCATCATAATCTTTAGTTTGGAATTTGCCCCATGTGGTGCGCCATTGCCAAGGAGTATTACGAGTGCCTTGACCAAAGCCAGATGAACTTTCAAATTTATTGTTCACCCATTTTTTAATCCACTCTTTATCTTCCCAACCATTTTCAACAATCACACGAGCAATCGCTGAAACTACTGGAAGGTCAGTTCCGGGTTGCAAATCAATCCAAAGACCGCCATTTGCTTCGGCATAAGCAATACCAGCTGTACGGCGAGGGCCAAGAAAGATGGTTTTTTGGCCATTTTGAATTGCAGGCATAATCCATTGAGTAAATAAAATAGTTTTACTTTCATAAGGATCAGTACCGCAAATCATCAACGTATCAGCATCATGCCAATCTTGATATGAGGGCCCAAAATTATCAAACCCTGCATCTCTAAAACCCGGAGTTGAAGTAACATCACTTGGAGTGTCATGGAAGGTAAAGTTTGCAGTTGAAATATGCCTTAGAGCAAATTTTGAAATTGCATAAGTATTTTCCATGAAACCATAAGAGAATGTTTTCACACCATAAGCATTAGCACCATGTTTTTTGATAACGTGCTTGCCAACTTCGGCTGCAATATCAAGCGCAAAGTCCCAACTTACAGGCATTAAAGTGCCAAACATACGTATCATTGGCGATTTTAGTCGATCACGAGTTGGGGTCTGTGGATTATAGACCTTTTGCGCAATCGCTCCACCACGAATAGAGCTATCACCATTCATATTAACCGTAGTATTATCCTTATCAGGAATAATAATAACATGGTGTGGCTCCTTATTATGCATCACTACATTATATTGATTTGGCGCAACCCAAGACCCTAATGGATCAACTGGAAAATCAACACCAAAGGCGTTTTCATCAGCTGTTGGGCCACCTTGTGCGCCGCCCTTAACAGGCCAGCGATAGACTTTATAACCACAAGCGACAATGCAATAATCGCAAGCTGTTGTAATAATATCCGCATTTACCGGAGGTAATGGAATATTGGTTTCAGGAATATAATACGGAGTTCCCATGATTTCACCTTCAACCTTTCAAATTATCATAACGGCCATAAATTAGGCCAAACATACCGACGGCATAAATATTATCTCCTTCAAGCTCAAGTAGAACTTGCGGTAGGCTTTGGTAAGCCTGACCAGAAATAAACATTCCGTGCCGAGTGAGATCGAAAGTAGTCAAATGCAGTGGACAAGGACCAAGTGCCTTATCGTTCGGCTTATAAGTGCCATGCAATGGACCACCCTGATGAGTGCAGATATAGTTGAAGGCAACTACATCTTTATCAGGCCCAATGCCGCCGCCCGCCTGTTTGCCGAGCTTAACAATCATTGAATCTGAATATGCGCCTTCATCTGGATAATTAAAGTCAAGCGGCTCATCTACCTTTAACTCAGAGAGTTTACCAATCAGCTTTCTTTCATAGGTTGCAACAAGAGCGGGAACTTTTGCTAAGCCCTCGCTTGTATGCATTGCAACCATAACTGTCGCTGTGGCAATTCCTGAAGTTAGAAGGAACGTGCGCCGATTAACTACACATTTTTTACTGGTCTTGCGAATATCAGCAGGACCGTTAATAGCCTCTATTAGACCTTTACTTGTGGTCATTGTTTTTCTCCTGCCGTTAATTTACTGGAGCCGGTAGTGGCTCAGTTGGTGGAAGATCTGGATAATCCATTGTGATACGCTCACCTGAAAGAGAGTTCAAAAACGCTAATAAATTAGCCTTTTCTTTCTTACTCAAATCCAATGGAGTAATCATATCGGTTTTGCTTGCTGAAAAATCATTAGTGCCGCCACCAGCATCATAAAAATCGATGACATCTTCTAATGTTTCTAGCATTCCGTTATGCATATATGGTGCGGTATATTTAGTATAACGCAAAGATGGCACACGGAACTTACCAAGATCAGCCGTTTCCTTAGTGCGGAAATATAAACCAGGATCTTCCTTATATGTACGATATTTATCTTCAGTCACACCTTTGGCAAATATCTCGAACCTATAAGTGATTTGTGCTAAAGCATCTGTTTGCCAGCCATCATAAGTTGGCACACCAAGATTATAATATTTTTGGTTACTTAAAAGCGCACCTGAATGACAA
>JAMONS010000038.1 GCA_027065555.1 Hyphomicrobiales bacterium
TGAAGAGAATTATGGAGAGTTTTTTGCAGCACTTTCACGAGAGGCAGGAAAAACCCCAATGGATGCTGTATCAGAGTTACGTGAAGCTGTGGACTTTTTGCGTTATTATGCATCAAGAATTAATACATTAAACGAGCGTAAAGCTCATGGTGTTTTTGTCTGCATTTCACCTTGGAATTTCCCTTTAGCAATTTTTACAGGTCAAATTGCTGCATCTTTAGCCGCGGGCAATTCAACTCTTGCAAAGCCTGCAGAAGCAACTCCAATTATCGCCTCTATTGTTGTGCGTTTGTTACATGAAGCAGGAGTTCCAAAAACTGCTCTCCAACTATTATTGGGCAAAGGCTCAATTGTTGGATCTAAACTTAGCTCTGATCCCCATGTAGCTGGAGTATGCTTCACTGGTTCAACAGCAACCGCCCAAATAATCAACAAATCTATGGCGGATAATATTTCCCCACACGCCCCATTAATAGCTGAAACTGGTGGCTTAAATGCTATGATTGTAGATTCAACCGCTTTGCCAGAACAAGCTATCAAAGACATTATTATGTCTGCTTTTCAATCGGCAGGGCAGCGTTGCTCAGCATTAAGAATTCTATACTTACAAGAAGATATTGCGCAGGCATTTAAGAATATTCTGTTTGGTGCAATGGATGAGCTTGTTGTGGGTAAATCATGGGATTTTTCAACCGATGTAGGGCCTATTATTAATGCAGATGCTCGCAATGATATTGAAGAATATATTAAAGAAGCAAGAAAAGACAATCGGTTGATGAAACAACTATCGACCCCACAAATAGGCAATTATATTGGACCATGTGCTATTGAGGTTAATGGAATTGCAGATTTAAAGTCTGAAATATTTGGCCCCGTGCTACATATAGCAACTTATAAATCTTCGCAGATTGATAAAATTGTGAATGACATTAATAATAGCGGTTACGGCCTAACTTTTGGCTTACATACACGAATTGACAATAGAGTTGAGCAAATCACGACTAAATTAAACGTTGGTAATATATTTATTAATCGCAATCAAATTGGGGCTGTTGTTGGCTCCCAACCATTTGGTGGAGAAGGACTATCAGGGACAGGGCCAAAAGCTGGTGGCCCTCGTTATCTTAAACGCTTCACTCATAGCTCTTTTGAAAACAATGCCGTTAAATCAAGCCCAATTGCAGATATTTCTAAAGTTCAAATTGCTATTGATAAGTTGCACGCAGAACCACGCAAGAGAGTATCAGTGTTAGATTTACCAGGACCAACGGGTGAATCAAATCGATTAACATTATTTCCTAATGGAGTGGTTCTTTGTTTGGGGCCGACCCTTGCAGATGCACAACGTCAAGCAATGATTGTGAATGATTGCGGGGGCATTGCACTTAGCATTGTTCCAGATGCAAAAGGCTCAGACGCTATTTCAGGCTATCTTGATCGTGATGCTCTTTCAACATTACGTAACGTTGGTGTTGTAGTTTTATGGAGTACACCAGATGATTTACGAGCCACCCGCAGGGCATTGGCAAATCGCAAAGGAGCGATAATTTCCCTAGCAACCGAGCATGACATGGCCGATTATTGCCTACTTGAACGCCATATATGCATAGACACAACCGCAGCAGGAGGCAACGCTTCATTACTTGGAGAGGGGCTATAAAGCATTTAAAGAAAACTATCAGAACTAATACAAGCAGAACTCCCTTAATTATATTTTGACAAGAAAAAAACCACGCCTATTGCCTAAATTATAGATATACTTGATACAAAGTTTTGAATTAATCAAACTTTCTAATAATAGGAAACATATAAAATTTTTAAAATTTCACGCTTTATGATGGGTCTTGTAATAATTTTATTTAGCCAAAAATTGTTGACAGCACAAGAAATTACTAATTTTGAAGCCAGTGTAACAACACATGTGCTGTATCACGAATTAGCTCACGCATAAACCCACGAATTCCAACTTCCTGTTCTAGCAAATGAAGGGTTAGATTCAAAAAATTACGACTTCAAAGGAGAACATCAGCTCGATATTAGAAGAGCCTATCAAGCTGCATGCCTCTTTTACGGTGCTGACCCTGCAGAATGGGAACAGCTTGTGTCATGGTTAGAATTTTCTCAACATGATCTCAACGATTGTCCTGACACCGCACCCAATCAGATAAAAGGATGGGAGCAAGTTCTTAGACAAGCAACACTTCCAAACGCAGAACTTGCCAAAAACGTAGAAATTATTTATGGCGACGGCCCACTAAGCAATGCGATGCGAACAAGCGGTATAATCGAAAGAATAGCAAAAGACGTGCGTCGTTTTGATTGGCCAAACGGCATTACCCTCCATTTCGATCATTGCGATCAAGGTGCATATTGGGACAAAGAAACACGCACCATCATGCTTTGTGACGACTATGTCAATCGCTTCATTAAACAGAGCACTATTCTGGAATTAAAAGCCAAAAATTAGGAAAACCATTTTTTCTTGACCCCACTTATATGGGTAAGGTCAAAGAGCAAAACTATGGGGATAACTCTTGTGAGTGATCTTGCTGGGCTATTAAGTGTTGCGACAAAAGCAACAAATCCGCTTCCAATAAATGATATTTTGCTAATGCAAGTCAAGATGGTTGCGGGGGTATTTATCTCATGTGTGACTGTTTAGTGGGCTATTAGAGGCAGAAAAATTCATATTAGGTAAATTGGGAATATTGAGATTATTTCAGATTGGACTTGATTTTTCTCACATTAACTCACTTAGAGCGATTGTAGGATTACAGTGTTAAGATGAATTGGCAAGATGATAGATTGAGCTTGTGCTGGCATCATATATTGATATGCCTATCACCCAATCTCTAATCTTACAACTTCATCGTGATATGCTTAAATATTCTGAGAAGGATCAGTGCCAACGAGGGTCTTATAAATTTGGATCAAACCGTGTTGAGGCGAAAGACCAGAGTGGTAAACTT
>JAMONS010000039.1 GCA_027065555.1 Hyphomicrobiales bacterium
GTTATGGATGGTGGCGCTGGCAATGATTATCTCTATGGAGAAGGTGGCAATGACACTCTTTATGGTGGTGCTGGCAACGACTATATCTATGGGGATGATGGTAATGACATATTAAATGGTAATATTGGTGCTGATTTTCTTGATGGTGGATCTGGTAATGATACATTTGTGTTTGATGCATCTTTTGGGAACGATAGAGTGAATGGGTTTGAAGAAGGAGCTGGAGTTGGAGATATTATAGATCTATCTCAATTGGCTTCTGTAAATAGCTTTGACGATCTATTGGCAGCAGCATACCAGAGTGGTAATAATACGGTAATTGATCTCGGTACTGATGGAACGATCACCATGTATAGTATCACAATGACAAACCTAGACGTAGATGACTTCAGATTTGTTTGATCAATGTATACTTTGAAGAGGCATCGAATGATTTGTCGTAGTAATAATATGTTTGGATTTATTGACTCTGAGTTTAGAATGAAAACAATTCTTCCTCTGCATGCGTGCAGAGGAGGTAATATTTGGAGTTTTAAGCAATGAAAATTGCACAACGTTCTAAGCTTAGAAAAGCCCTAGGGGTGTCCAGAGGGGCATTCACGTCAACAGGACTGTTCAGTTTTGTTATCAATCTGCTGATGCTTACAGGACCGATGTTTATGCTTCAGGTTTATGATCGGGTGATGACCAGTGGCTCAATACCGACCCTTGTAGCTCTCGTTGTGTTGATCATCGTTCTATTCAGTTTTATGGGAGCGCTTGAACTCATTCGCAAACGCATAATGGGTCGTATTGGCGTGAGATTTGATGAACAATTAGGTAACGAAACATTTGATGCCGTGCAATTGCATGCGATCAAGCGAACGCCCAATGTAGGGGGTCAACCTGTGCGAGATCTCGACATTATTCGCCAGTTTATATCTGGCCCAGGCCCTCTAGCGTTTTTTGATACACCTTGGATGCCTATATATAGGTGTAATTTTTATGTTGCATGCCAATTCACAGCTAAATGTTCCTCATCCAAGAAGTCAGCTTCTTGTTGTTGATTTTTATGAGCAATATAAAGAAACAATTATTTATTACTGTTCGTTGAGTTCTTTTTCAATAAGAAGTCCTCATAAAGTTGCTACACATAAGTTCTATAAGGATAATCTGCATAAGATTAAATTATCGAATGACAGCTCAATTATAGAGGAAAATGATAAAGAATATAAAAATCAGAAGTCGTTTTTTTCATATAAAGATTACAGCAACATTCATAAATTTTACGAATCACCTCGCTATCACTGTTGTGAAAAAAATATAATAAGCTTCTTAAGCTAGATATCTCCAAATGCTTCGATAGCATTTATACTCATTCCATTGCATTGGCTATATTGGGAAAGAGCGAGGTTAAAGAAAATCTTAAGTCGAAGTCAATCGATCCTACATTTGCAGGTCGTTTTGACAAATTGATGCAAAACATAAACTATGCTGAAATCAATGGCATTATAATAGGATCAGAGTTATCAAGAATATTTGCTGAAATAGTTTTACAGGCAGCCGATAAAAAAATAGAGCAAACCTTAGAAGCAAAACATAGCTTAAAGAATAAAGTAGACTATGAAATGTTTCGTTATGTAGATGATTATTTTATATTTTACAATGAGGAAAATGATAGAAAAACAATAATAGAAATAGCTCAGCACACCCTTAAGGAATATAAGTTGTATCTAAATTCTGCAAAAGAAATTGAGTATGAAAAACCACTTATTACAGATATGACTATTGCTAAAGAGAGAATATCTACACTTTTAGAAAAGAGCTAATTTATAAATTGGAAGAGGTAGATAAAAACAGCCATTTTGAATTTCAAGTAAATAAAATGGTGGATTTTGTATTTTCACAATTTATAGCAATCAACATAAAGAATGACTCTATAATTGCTATAAATAAGGTGCTATGTTGAATTTATTCTGTCTTTATTAGACTTACTAAAACTAAGACTTATAATTCCAAGAGCGATAATCAATATGGCTATAATTTCAATACGCTGTAATTTTAGACCAAGAAATATAACAGAAATAACAGCAACTAGAAGTGGGGCAAGCCCCCGAGCAATAGGGTAAACTTGAGTGAGGCCTCCAACACGATAGGAATTCAGTAAAAATATTTGGTAACCAAAATGCAGACCCGCTCCAGCAAGAATATAAGACCAACTTTCAACGGCAGGAGCTGGAACAAATAACAATACAAGAAGCGCAAATGGAAGGTGTCCAAACACCACAGCAGCCATTCCAACTCGCTTGTCCGTACCTGTTTTGACCAATGCGTTCCAGCTAGCATGTAAAACTGCAGCAAAAATTACAGCAATAAAAACGCTCATACTCATATTTTGCCCCTTCACCCTAATCTTTTTAAAGGTAATCACCAAAACCCTAAGTGGGATGTTTCTACGTTGCAATTACTTTTTTATTCACCCTCATATTATAACTTACGTTAAAGTAGTCAACTCTGCCTCAACCCATCAAACACTAAATCACAGTCTGTTTTTATTGAGATAAACCAAATAAATTTGTCCTTTTAACCTCCAAACTTTGTAAGAAATAGACAACCATAGACCTGCTTTTGCTAAGTGACCTATGACAAGCCCCTGTCATTATAAAGGACTAATTTTCACTTTTTGGCTCGCCGCTTTGCGGTTCTTAAAAGAACAAAAAAGAGCAAATTAGCCCTCAAGCCCTAAAGGGTTACAATGCCAGTTGCCTGTCTTAACGGTTTGCTACAGCAGGGCAATGGTTGCCAAGCTACAAAAAAATGGAGATTAAAATGGCACATGCAATTGGATATGTAACTAAAACAAAAAATGGTGGATTTAATGGAGAGCTTGCAATGATGAGCCTAAAGAA
>JAMONS010000040.1 GCA_027065555.1 Hyphomicrobiales bacterium
AAAACAAATTAAACAATGGGTTAAACAATATTTAAACTAGTTATCTAGGACAGCCCCAATTATAATAAAGTGATTATCATTATTAGAGAATATAACAAATATTATTATGAATAAAAAAACCTCAAATGCCAATACAACAATAAAAGAGCGGGCAATAAAAGAAGCTCAAGTTAGACGTGAAAAATATCTTGCAGATGAAAAAAAGCAAGAAAAAGAAGTTGGTGGGCGCAAAGGGCTCAACCCAACTCGTTATGGCGATTGGGAAAAAAAGGGCATAGCTTCAGATTTTTGACAAAAATAAACGCCCCTCTTTTGAAGGGGCGCTATTTTGAAAATAATCACTGGAGGGGGATAAATTATTTTCGTTATTTGGTTTTTTTGCTTTTAGCACTTGTAGTGCTTTGAGAAAAACCATCACCTTGTTGGCTTCGAGAATCCATATAGCGATCAAATTCTTCACGATCTCTTGCCTTTTGCAAATTGTCCATATAATCAGAAAATTCATTTACTTCTTTATCAAGACGGCGGCGTTCTTCATCCAAACGTCTAAATTGCTCATCACGATATTCATCAAATGCTTCATTGCCGCTTGAATTATTACGGCCTTTATAATGGCGCTTTTGTTTTCTTGCCCATTCCTTTTTTCCATCAACCCATTTCTCAGCTTTTTCAGCAGAACCGCCAAAATTCTCGCCCCAAATAATATAGGCCAGCATGCCCAAGCCTAGCGGCCACCATAAAATGAAGCCGAACACCATTATTACTATGGTAAAAAATGACCATCTCGGTTTAATAATTGCAGTACTCATCCATTGTCTCCTAATGTTTCTTGTCTCTTCTTTGTCGAACAACACAGATATGGGAAGAATAAATGGACAATCAAGTTAAAAAAATTAATTTTTTACACTTGAAATTGACATTCAAGTTTCTAAAGCAAACTTTATATTTCAATTATTATTGCTAATAATCACCCAAAAATTAGGTTTTTATTTCTAGCTGGCAATATTTTCAAAAAGCAATTCCGCAATTTTTATAGCAACTATTGAAATAAAAGTGTAAGCTGATGGTTAGTTAAAACGAGGGATAATAATATGAAATTAGAAACACTTGCATTACATCACGGCTATAAATCAGAAGAAACCACAAAATCTGCTGCCGTTCCTATTTATCAAACCACTAGCTATACATTTGATGATACGCAACATGGCGCAGATCTATTTGATCTTAAAGTTGCGGGTAATATTTATACTAGAATTATGAACCCAACAACATCTGTTTTAGAGCAAAGATTAGCTGAAATGGAGGGCGGTATTGGTGCTCTTGGTGTAGCATCAGGAATGTCAGCAATTACTTATGCAATAGAAACTATTGCGCAAGCTGGTGATAACATTATCTCAACATCGCAACTCTATGGCGGCACGTATAATCTTTTCAAACATAGTTTTCCTAAGCAGGGGATTGATGTTCGCATGATTTCTTATGATGAGTTCGATAAAATTGAAAAGCTTATTGATGATAAAACTAGAGCGATTTTTTGCGAGTCAATCGGCAATCCTTTAGGTAATATTGTTGATATAGAGGAGTTGGCAAAAATTGCGCACAAACATGGTGTGCCCCTGATTGTTGATAATACTGTGGCTACTCCTTATTTATGTCGCCCATTTGAATATGGTGCAGATATTGTTGTTCATTCGCTAACTAAATATATTGGCGGGCATGGCAATTCTATTGGTGGTATTATTATTGATAGTGGCAAATTTGATTGGGTAAAAAACAAAGAACGTTTTGCTATCCTAAATGAGCCTGATCCATCTTATCATGGTGTTATTTATACTGAGGCATTGGGGGAAGCTGCCTATATTGGTCGGGCACGGGTTGTGCCTTTACGTAATAAAGGTGCAGCAATTTCTCCGATGAATTCATTTTTAATTTTACAAGGGCTAGAAACATTGGGACTTCGTATGGAGCGCCATTGTGAAAATGCGCTTGCGGTTGCCAAATGGCTTGAAAAGCACCCTAAAGTTAGTTGGGTGAATTATGCAGGCCTTAGTGATAGTCCATTTAATAAAGTTGCTAACAAAATCACTAAAGGTCATGCCTCTGGCATTTTAAGTTTTGGCATTAAGGGCGGCAAACAAGCTGGTGCTAATTTTATTGATGCGCTTGAACTTATATTGCGCCTTGTTAATATTGGTGATGCAAAATCGCTTGCTTGCCATCCTGCTTCAACCACCCATCGTCAGTTAAATGAAGATGAGCTTAAAAGCGCTGGAGTTAGTGAAGATTTGGTGCGGATTTCTGTTGGCATTGAGCATAAGGACGATATTATTGCAGATATTTCTCAGGCGCTTGAAAAAGCATAATTGCTGTTTTGGTACAAAAAACCGCACTAAATATTAGTGCGGTTTTTAGCTTTGAGTATAGATAATTTAAGCAGCGGCAACTTTTGATAAGAATTCATCAACGGTTTTTCTTAAACTATCAGCTTGCAATGAAACGCCCTCTGATGCTTCAAGAACTTGCGCCGCACTTGTATTGGTTTCCCCAACAGAAGTGGTAACTATTTGCATAGAGCCAACAACTTGTTTTGTGCCGCTTGCTGCTTGCGCTACTGATTGCGAAATTTCAGCGGTGGCTGCACCCTGCTGTTCTACCGCTGAAGCAATAGAAGCAGTGTAAGAATTAACTTCTGCCATAGTACGAGTTATTTCTTCAATCGCTGAAACCGCATCAGAAGTTGAGTTTTGAATATCAGCAATTTGCGCCGAAATCTCTTCTGTTGCAGTTGCAGTTTGATTGGCAAGGCTTTTAACTTCTGATGCCACAACCGCAAATCCTTTACCAGCTTCCCCCGCTCGTGCTGCTTCAATAGAAGTATTAAGTGCCAATAAGTTGGTTTGCTCGGCAATATCTTGAATAAGAGAAATAACATCGCCAATTTTTTGTGCCGCATCAGCAAGTGCTGTTACTTTTTCATTAGTAGAGTTTGCAGCTTTATTAGCATCATTAACAATCGAATTTGTCTTTGATACCTGGCGTGATATTTCTTCAATCGAAGCCGCTAATTGCTCAGCGGCTGCCGCCACTGCTTGCACATTTTCAGAGGCAGATTGCGATGAATTTGCCGCCTCATTAGCTTGGCCAGAAGTATTATTAGCAATGGTAGTTAATGTGTTAGCGGTTGAGCTCATTTGCACAGCATTGCTTGATACGGCCTCAAGAGCCTCACCGACTTGATCTCTAAATGTGCCTATTAAATTATCAACTTGTTCTTGGCGCTCAGCTCGAATTAATTGCTCGCTTTCGCTTTCGCTTTCAAGACGTTTACGTTCAATGCCGCTTTGTTTGAACACCTCAACCGCACGTGCCATATCACCAAGCTCATCGCCTTTATCAATACCGGGTACATCAAGATTAAATTCACCCTTTGCTAGTTGGCTCATAGTTTTTTGCAAACTACCAATTGGCCCAGTAATTGAGCGAATAATTACGAAAGCAAGAGCAAGTGTTGCAAATAGAATTACAATATTTATCACAATGATAGACCATAAACCGCCTTGAGCATCTTTTGCTTCAATTTCAGCTTCATGCACTAAATCACTTGCAAGGGTCTTTTCAACTTTGGTCAAAGCGTTGATTTTATTAGTAATAGCTTCAAACCAATCTAGCCCAGTAATGCCAATAAGCGTGCCGCCAAATAGTGAAGCTGCTGCTTTGCTACGGTATGAACTTATATTAGTTGCGCTATTATTGCTAAGAAGTTCAGTATATAGGCGCTTTTCTTCTTCACTAGCAAATTGAAGGAAATATTGAATTGAATTATCTGCTTTTGCTCCAAAACTAATAAACTTCTCAAATGTTGCTTGATTAAATGCACCACTACCAAAACCTATAGCACCCTGTGCCCTTTCAAGGCCTGAAGCTTCAATAGAATTTATTATTGCTATATAGGCGATAGAGAGTTGCATTAATTCAGGAGTAGTTGTTTCTCCTGCGGCTTCTTTTATAACTTTTATGAAATCATTGATTATCGAAGTATATAGGTTTGCCATTTCAGGAGTTGTAGCAGTGCGAGAATTAACTCTTTCACGCATAGAATTTAATTGATCAAGTCGAGAAACCGTAGAATTTAACATTGAAGAAAATACTAAAACCTTGCCCTGCGTTTTAAGATTGTCTATTTCTGTTTTTAGCGTAGAAATTGCACTGTCAGTTTGCGGGCGTGAATTGCGCAAACTATCAGCAAAAGCTGTTTGAGATTTTCCTAAATAACCAGCCGAGCGCCCTCTTTCATTTTGCAAACCATGTACAACAGCAGAAACTAGCGGCGCAATAGAAATAGCTTCAATGACTTTATTAGCATCTCTTACATAGTTCAACTCTTTTAGGGCTGCTTGTGTGCCAAGATATAGAACTGCCAATATTGGTATAACGCATAATAGCATTACCCTTCCCTTGACTGAAAGGAGTATATCTAAAAAACCTTTTCTTGTGCTTATATTATTTTCATTTGCTAATTGTTGTTCCATTATAGTTCCTTTCAATATGAATATAATTATTCAAATTTAGTTGGCTCTATGTTGAAACTATTAGCGTTAATCTGTGGTAGAGTTAGCGCTATGCGTAAATACTTATTACGAGCATATCTAATAATATTTAGAGTTTTATGATGTTTCTAATTTCTTAAATTCACCATCTTTTCTAAAGCGCCACATATAGGTAGGCAAAATGGCTTGCATTGTGGTTAGTTTAATTCCCAATGATTTAATATCTCGTTTTTGTTTTATCGCTTGTTCACAAACTACATTATCTGTTTCTAGCTGAGTAATTTGATCCACTGTTACTAAAGGGGAGGGTAATATTTGTAAGAAAAATGCTTTGCTTTTTGCAATCCAACTTGGCACATTTAGCAAATAATTATTGCGTCCTGTTTGTGTTGTAATTTCTTGCATCAACTCACGCATTGATAAGATCTCTGCTCCACCTAGCTCGTAAATTGTGCCGTTTTTTGCTTTGCCTTTTGCCGCAAGGCTAAATGCTGTGGCAACATCGCCAACATAGATGGGCTGAAATAATGTCTTTGCGCCAATTACTGGTAGGATTGGGGAAAGGGCTGAAATTGCGCCAAATAGATTAAAAAACCCGTCACCTTGTCCAAAAATAAGCGATGGACGCATAATAATAGCATTTGGAAAGGCTTTAAGAACTTGTTTTTCGCCCTTTGCTTTTGAGCGAGAGGAAATGCTTTTACTTTCAACATCTGCTCCAAGTGCTGACATGTGAATTAGGTTTTTTACATTGGCGTTTTTTGCCGCTTGTGCAATATTTTTTGCACCCAATTCATGCACCGCTTCAAAAGTCTGCTTGCCTGATTGCGATTTTATCCCAACCAAATTTATAACAATATCAGCGCCTTCAACCGCTCGAGCCACAGAATCATAATTGCGAATATTTGCTTGAATTGGAATTATTTGCCCAACATTTCCAAGCGGCACAACATGTCCTGCTAAATCTGGTCGGCGCACTGCTACTCTTATACGAAAATTTTCTTGAGCTAATTGTTGCACCACTTGCGTGCCAACAAACCCATCACCACCAAAAATTGTAACTAATTTATAATCTTTGCTCATTTTTCTGCTCATTTTCAACGCAAGAATTTCTTTTGCTTTTAACTCGTCTTTTTAACTCTGTCGAGAGCAAAGAAATAATGTTATAGCCTAATCAAATAATTTTGATAGGCTATAAGGTGCGAAGAGCGCCCGGCGCTTATGCACCGCACCTCGTGTAGGCTCTTGCGTAGCAAGAAATAGCCGTGAGCGGAAAATAATTATCGTCCAAAGCGCTTTTCAATATATTCTTTTAGCATTTCCTTAAATTGTTCAGCAATATTATCACCATGTAATGTGATGATTTTTTTGCCCTCAATAAAAACTGGGGCAGAAGGGTGCTCCCCAGTTCCGGGAAGTGAAATACCAATATCGGCGTGCTTGCTCTCACCCGGACCATTAACAATACACCCCATCACCGCAACATTTAGATTTTCAATGCCTTTATATTTATTGCGCCATTTAGGCATAGAGGCAATTAAATATTGCTCAATTTCTTTTGCCAAAACCTGAAAAACACTAGAAGTAGTACGCCCACAACCTGGACATGCCACAACTTGCGGTTCAAACTTTCTAAATCCCATACTTTGCAATAATTCTTTAGCAACTTTTACCTCAAGAGTTCTATCACCATCTGGCTCAGGGGTAAGCGAAATGCGAATAGTATCACCAATGCCCTGTTGTAAAAGAATAGCCATTGCAGCACTTGAAGCAACAATACCTTTTGAGCCCATACCAGCTTCGGTTAATCCTAAATGTAGCGCATAATCTGAGCGTTTTGAAATATCTTGGTAGATTTTAATTAAATCTTGCACGTTTGAGGTTTTGGTAGAAAGAATTATCCTATTTTGCCCCAAGCCGATTTCTTCAGCTCTTTTGGCGCTTAATAAAGCGGATTGAATAATCGCCTCACGCATAATAAAGTTAGAACTATGTTGTTCAGCTTGATTGGTGTTTTCATCCATTAGGCGAGTGAGCAATTCTTGATCAAGCGATCCCCAATTCACCCCGATGCGAATTGCTTTGTCATATTTAATTGCCAATTCAATAAGGGTAGTAAATTGCTTATCACGCTTGGCCTTAAAACCAACATTTCCGGGATTAATGCGATATTTTGCTAATGTTTTAGCGCAATCAGGAAATTTACTTAATAGGCTATGACCAATATAATGAAAATCACCAACTAACGGCACATTAATGCCCATCTTATCAAGTTCATCACGAATATAGGGCACAGATCTTGCTGCATCTTCTCTATCCACAGTAATGCGCACAATTTCAGAACCAGCATTTGCTAATTGCGCCACTTGCTTAACAGTTGCCTCAATATCGGCAGTATCGGTATTGGTCATTGATTGCACAACAATAGGCGCACCACCGCCAACCATCACACCTCCAACATTTACCCCAATAGTTTTTTTTCTCATTTTGGCTCTCATTAGTTTTTAATATTTAATTACTCACTTCAAGCAATAGTTGCAACTTTTTCATAAAACAAATTCTTATCATCTGAGTGTTAGCTAAGCATCTTTCTTTTTTGCCTCCTTGAAAAAATCAATTTTATACCTATATTGATAGTATGATTAGAATAATATCTTTTTTGCGAATTTTTCAGGGGCAGTTAAAAGCTCTTTGGCGTGCTTTTTGGCACAAGAAAACACCGCTATATATTAAAATCTTAATGGTGCTTGTTGTGGCATATTTATTAATGCCGATAGATATTATTCCCGATTTCCTACTATTATTTGGTCTAGTAGATGATATTCTTATCATATCACTAGCCATGAGTTGGATTATGAAACGCCTGCCAGCTGAAATTTTTGGTGAGCCACGAAGCACACGAGCTCAAAGAACTAATGGTAATTATGCAGATGTTGATGATGGCGTAACCATTGATGGTACTTCTAAACGCATGTAGGTTGGCGTATTATTCAAAACTCACCAACAGATCTTTTGCATCAATTTGATCACCAATATTGACCAACACTTCTTTAATCACCCCATCTGTTTTGGCATGAATGGCGGTTTCCATTTTCATTGCTTCAATAGATAAAAGCACATCACCAGCTTCAATCTTTTGCCCATTTTTTACCAATAGAGTTGAGATAACCCCCGGCATTGGTGCACCAATTTCTTTTTCATTGTCAGCTTTTGCTTTAGCACGCACCACAATTTCACTAGATTTTTCTCTATCAGGCACCCAGATTGAGCGGGGTTGCCCGTTAAGTTCAAAAAACACCCTTACCTGACCCTTATCATTAGTTGCTGAATTACCGAGCATTCGAATGACTAGGCTAACGCCTTGTTTAAGATCAGCCATAATTTCTTCGCCCGATTGCAATCCATAAAAATAGTTAGGCGTTGGAAGCACAGATGTTGGGCCATAATTTTGTTGCGCTTTAGCAAAATTGCTAAATACTTTTGGATACATTAAATAAGAAGCCAGCTCGAAATCATTGATTTCCTGTCCTAATTCTTGGCTTATTTCTTCTCGCTTTTTCTCTAAATCAACAGGCTTTAATTGCGCCCCTGGGCGAGCGCTAAGTGGCTTTTTACCTTTAAGAACTTTTTCCTGTAATGCTTTTGGGAAACCATTTGGCGGTTGCCCAAGATCGCCTTTGAAAAAACCAACTACACTATCAGGAAAAGCAATTTCAATATTTGGATCTTCAACATCTTGACGTGTAAGACCTGACGACACCATAAATAGCGCCATATCACCAACTACTTTTGACGAAGGGGTTACTTTAACAATATCGCCAAACATCAGGTTTACATCAGCGTAAGTTTTGGCAACTTCATGCCAACGACTTTCTAAACCCATTGAGCGAGCTTGCTCTTTTAGGTTGGTAAATTGCCCACCCGGCATTTCATGTAAATAAACTTCAGAAGCGCCAAAGCGTAAATCACTTTCAAAGGCTGCATATTGATTGCGCACACCTTCCCAATAAAATGAAATTTCTCTTATAGCTTTGGCATCAAACCCGCCATCCCGTTTCGTGTCTTTTAGTGCGGCTGCGATTGAGCCTAAACAGACTTGCGATGTTGTGCCAGACATTGCGTCCATTGCACAATCAACAATATCAACCCCTGCATCGCACGCCGCCATAATACTGGCTGACGCTGCACCAGACGTATCGTGCATATGCAAATGAAGCGGAATTGAAACCTCTTGCTTAAGGGTTGAAATGAGTTTTTTTGCAGCTTCAGGTTTTAGCAATCCAGCCATATCTTTTATACCAAGAATATGCGCCCCTGCTGCCTCTAATTGCTTAGCTAATTTAACATAATATTTTAGATTATAAGTTGAGCGCTCTTTCTCAAGCATATCGCCCGTATAACAAAGCACACCTTCGCACACTTTACCGCTGTCAATTACTGCATCCATTGAAACCCGCATATTATCAACCCAATTTAGACAATCAAATACTCGAAAAACATCAACGCCGCCCTTTGCGGCTTGCTTGACAAAAAACTCAACCACATTGTCAGAATAGTTAGTATAACCAACGCCGTTTGAGCCACGCAGCAACATTTGCGTTAATATATTTGGTGCGCCATCTCGCACTTTTGCCAAGCGCTCCCAAGGGTCTTCGTTTAAGAAGCGCATAGCAACATCAAAGGTTGCTCCACCCCAACATTCAAGCGAGAATAGATTTGGCATGGCTTTAGAATAAGCGCTAGATATTGCCGCAATATCAAAGGTGCGCATACGAGTGGCAAGCAATGACTGGTGCGCATCACGCATTGTAGTATCAGTAAATAGCACTTGTTTTTGCTCTTTAACCCAATCAGCTAGCCCTTTTGCTCCCTTTTGCTCTAATATCTGGCGAGTACCAGAAAGATTATCCATTGCTGCAAATTCTGGCACTTTTGGTTTGGCTGCACCTTTTTTCGGCTTGGCTCTGCCCTTTACTTCTGGGTGCTCATTTATTGAAACATCCGCCAAGTAAGTTAAGAGCTTTGTTGCTCTGTCTTTTCTCTTTGTAATGTCAAATAACTCGGGGGTATTATCCAAAAAACGAGTTGTATAAGTATTATTGCGAAATTTTTCATGCCCGATAATATTTTCTAAAAATATTAAATTAGTTGCAACGCCTCTTATGCGAAATTCTCGTAAAGCCCTATCCATGCGATTAATCGCTTCAATAGGATCTGGTGCCCAGCAGGTTAGTTTTTCTAATAATGGGTCATAAAAACGAGTAATAACTGCACCAGAATATGCTGTGCCACCATCAAGGCGCACACCAAATCCAGTCGCCCCACGATAGGCAGTTATGCGGCCATAATCGGGAATGAAATTTTGCTCAGGATCTTCCGTTGTTATGCGACATTGTAGCGCATGACCATTTAATTTAATATCTTTTTGCGCAGGTATTCCGCTTTGTTTTGTGCCAATTATTTCGCCGTTCATGACATGGATTTGCGCCTTAACAATATCGATGCCCGTAACTTCTTCTGTTACCGTGTGCTCAACTTGAATGCGTGGGTTTACTTCAATAAAATAAAATTCATCACTATTGGCATCCATTAAAAATTCAACCGTGCCAGCGCATTGATAATTTGCTGCATTGCCTAATCTTAAGGCGGCATCGGTTAGCTCTTTACGGGTTTTCTCATCTAGATATGGCGCAGGTGCACGCTCAACCACTTTTTGATTGCGCCTTTGCACCGAGCAATCACGCTCAAATAAATGCACCAAATTATTATGCTTATCACCAAGTAATTGCACTTCAACATGGCGAGCTTGCTCGATTAATTTTTCAAGATACATTTCATCTTTGCCAAAGGCAGCTTTTGCTTCTCGTTTGCCCTCTGGTACTTCTTGGCGCAAATCTTTTTCGTTCATTATACGGCGCATTCCACGACCGCCGCCGCCCCAAGAGGCTTTTAGCATTAAAGGATAACCAATTTTTGCCGCCATTTTAGCAACTTCGTCCATATCATCTGGCAGTGGATCAGTTGCAGGCACAACAGGAACATTTGATTTTATTGCCATATTGCGAGCCGCAACCTTATTGCCTAAATCACGCATGGTTTTAGCTTTAGGGCCAATAAAGATAATGCCAGCCTCCTCGCAAGCATCAACAAATTCGGGGCTTTCACTTAATAGGCCATAACCGGGGTGAATTGCGTCTGCACCGCTTAATTTTGCAATGCGAATATATTCTTCAATTTGCAAATAGGCCTCAACTGGCCCTAAACCCTCACCAATTAAATATGATTCATCTGCCTTAAAACGATGTAGCGCCAACTTATCTTCATTGGCAAAAACCGCAACAGTTTTTAAGCTCAACTCGTTGGCTGCACGAAAAACACGAATTGCGATTTCACTACGATTAGCAACTAAGATTTTTTTAATTGGCATATCAGACCTCTTTAATAAAATTATCATTATACTGTAGAGCAAATTACAAGCAAAACCGATACCCAAAACTGCTGAAATTAAGTTATTAAACTTAAATTAACTGGTCTTTTAAATAGGCAATATCATAGCCAGCCCTAAGAGCGGCGTTTATTATTTCATCAGCGCTCATTTTTCCCTTTTGCGCTAACGCCCAAAGAATTGTACAGCGAGTTCCTGTTTGACAATATGCTAAAATAGGTTCTTTTGCACTTTTTAGCACTGTTTTTGTCTTAGCAATCATTTTTTCGCCAATTGCATTACGTCCAGCAACTGGAATATAATAGCATTTGATATTTTCTTTATTTGCTACTTCTTCAATTTCATCAAAATCTGGCATTTCTTCAATTTCGCCATCGGGTCTATTAGATATAATACTAGAAAACCCTAATTCTTTTATCTGCTTAATATCAGCAATTTCAATTTGATAAGCAACACTTATTTGATCGTTTAATTTAGCAATTTTCAATTTATAGATCCTATCCATTTTTTCCATATTTCTTTACGCTCACTAACAAACCAGTTAGCAACTTCTTTTGCATCCTTTGTTCCCTCGCTTTGCAAAGCTAATAGCCTATTCATTTCTTTTATTGGCATTGATGCCCGCTGGAAATATGCGGCAATTTGTGGGCTTTGAGTAAATAACTTATCTACTAGTATAATAGAAACAGGCTCGGGGGCAAAACTTGAAGCTTTAAGTTTAGTACACTCAATTTGCGCCAAACATTTTGCGTTTTTGCTATTATATTCACCCATATCAAGTTGCAAAAAATCTAATTGCGCAAGAATTGAATTTGGCTGCCAATAATAAAATAATATAGCTTCCCTTCTTGAAACAGCATCTGCAATTATATTATCTAATTCGAACCTATCGCTAGGCTCTACAATATCAAAATAAGCATTTAAGCCAAGTGCTTTTAACATATTGCGATTAATTACTGAGCATGCCCAGTCCTTTGGACAAGAAATAAACTTTGCTTTTTGTCCATTAATTGAAAATACTTTGAAATAATCTTTTAATACAAGTGCGCTAGTTAAATCTGGATGGTTTTTAGCAATATAATGAGGAATAAACCAGCCCTCAAGTGCTGAGCCAGAAAAGCTAGGAGCAGCTTTTCGCATTATATTATTTTCTAAAGCTAAGTTCCATATTTCTGAAATGCGATTTACCCACATTTCAGGAGCGATTGATGGCTCATAAGCAGTTGCCATAGAAGATGCTGTTGTAACCATGTCTCCAGAAATTATTTTCACATCACAACCATATTGCTCAGTAATAATTTGCGCATGAACATAGGCAAGTATTGCAGCGGATGGCCATTGCATTAGAGCAATAGAAACTGGCTCATTGCCACAAGCTGATGGCAAGTTAGAGAGGCCAGTTGGCACGGTTTCATTATTTTGTGCTAGAGCAATAAAAGGGAATAAAAAAAACATCTTCGCTATGAAAAATAATAAAGTCCTTTTTAATCGCATTTTTCTAATCCAAATTAATTTCACAAATCACTCTAAGTTTGGTTTTGATATTAAATCATATATCAATATTAATAAAGCTGATAAATTCTGGTGACTCTTGGTGCAATTATATGCAAAGATATTTTTAACGAGATAACATCTCGCTAAACCATGTTAATTTTTAGGTGTTCTTAAATGCTAATATGGTTTTAACAATAACAAACTTTTAGAGGGAAATCATGAAGATTTTGAAAAAAACTTTAACTCTTGGCGTAGCCGTTACAGCTCTTCTTGTTGCAGCACCAGCTTTTGCCCAAGATGTAAAATTTGGCTTTTTAGGCGGCTTTACTGGCCCGATTGAAAGCCTTACTCCACCAATTTTTGAGGGAGCAAAACTAGCAGCCGAACATGTAAATGCACAGGGTGGCATTGTTGGCGGCACACTTTCATTTGTATCAGGCGATACAACTTGCGCTGATGCAACAGCTGCGGCTAACGCTGCTGATAAGGCCGTAAATACTGATCAAGTAACAGCGATAATTGGTGCGCTTTGCTCTGGTGCTACTATTTCAGCTGCTAATAATGCTGGCATACCGGGCAATGTTGTAATGATTTCACCAGCTTCAACTTCGCCATCTTTAACAACACTTGAAGATAATGATCTAGTGTTTAGAACTGCACCATCAGACGCTTATCAAGGTGATGTTATGGCTCGCCTATTGCTTTCAAAAGACATAAAAGAAATTGCTATTTCTTATGTAAATAATGATTATGGCAAAGGCTTTGCCGATGCATTAGCCGCTTCTTTTGAGCAAAATGGCGGAACAGTTGCAGCATCTGAAGGACATGAAGAAGGTAAAGCTGATTATCGTGCTGAACTTGGCTCTTTGGCAGCAACTGGTGCGCAAAATCTAGTTATTCTTGCCTATGCTTCTGGTTCTGGCCAAACAGTTCTTCGCCAAGCCGTTGAAAGCGGTGATTTCACAACTTATATTGGTGGTGATGGCATGGTTGGTGATGAAGCTCTAACTGGTATTGATGCAAAGGCAGTTGAGGGCATGATTGCTACAAAACCGGGTTCACCTGAAGTTGCTGGCTCTACTATCTATGCTGATCTTGCAACAGCTGCTGGGCTTGATCCAACATCAATCTTTGCACCACAAGCCTATGATGGGGCATTTATCTTAGCACTAGCTGTTGAGAAAAATGGCTCTGGCGATCGTGCTGGTCTAAGCGCCGCCGTGCGCTCTGTTTCTTCTGCACCAGGTGAAGTTATCTTACCGGGCGAATGGGGAAAAGCAGTTGCTCTTCTTAAAGCTGGCAAAGACATAAACTACGAAGGCGCTTCAGGCTCACATGAGTTTGATGCAGCTGGTGACGTACCAGGAACTATCGTTGAAATGGTAGTTAAGGGCGGAACATTCGTTGAAGTTGGCCCTGCTAAGTAGTTACTAAGTAATTATTTTAGAATAAATTATATAAGCCCGATTGGAAGAAATTCTAATTGGGCTTTTTGTTGAGAATTGTAGCACTTCCCCTCTCCCCTTGCGGGAGAGGGTGGCACGCAAGGCGTGACGGATGAGGGGTTATGGGTAAAACTATGTATAAATACTGTCGTTCTGTCAGGATAAAAACTTGACAAACTATAGGTTTATCAGCATAAACAGCCAACTTTGCGTAAATATTGAATGTTTGCGTTTAGCCTATATGTTAATTGCAGTTTGAGGTTCACGGTTTAATTAAGCCAAAAGACTATATTTATAGCACCATAAAGCGCGAAAATAATTCCACATAAGTGGATAAAGAGAGAAAAAATGTTTGCAGTAATAAAAACTGGTGGCAAGCAATATAAAGTTGCTGAAAACGATATTATTAAAATTGAAAAATTAGAAGCACAGGCAGGACAAGATGTTTTGTTTGACAATGTTTTAATGGTTGGCTCAGGTGCTGATGTAAGCATTGGTGAGCCATTAGTAGATGGCGCAAGTGTTGTTGCCGAATTAATTGAAACCAAAAAACAAAAAACCATTATCATCTTTAAGAAAAAACGTCGTCAAGGTTATCGTCGTCGCAATGGTCATCGTCAGTTGCTAAGCACAGTGCGCATTGTTGAAATTCTTACAGATGGTAAAAAACCAAGCCCTAAAAAGGCAGTGGCTAAAAAAGTGGCGGATAAAAAGCCAGCACAAGCAAAAGCTGCTCCAGCGAAAGCGGCTACAAAAAAAGCAAGCGCTGATTTTATTGATGACATCAAGCTAATTTCTGGTGTTGGCCCAGCCCTTGAGAAAAAATTACATGCAGCAGGTGTTAAATCACTTAAAGATATTGCAGCTTTTAAGAAAGCCGATATTGAGCGTGTTGATGCTGAGTTAAAATTTGGTGGTCGTATTGAGCGTGAAGAATGGATTGAGCAAGCAAAAGAACTTATTGCTGGCAAAGCCCCACGTGCAAAAGTCGATCAAAAAGCGGCTAAAGCAAGCAAAGATAAGAAATAGGAGCATAGGAAATGGCACATAAAAAAGCAGGTGGTTCATCACGCAACGGTCGTGATACAGCAGGCCGCCGTTTAGGAATTAAAAAATTTGGTGGTGAAAGCGTAGTTGCTGGCAATATTATTGTTCGTCAACGTGGCACAAAATGGCATGTAGGCAATAATGTTGGTCTTGGAAGAGATCATACAATTTTTGCGCTTATTGATGGCAATGTTTCTTTTTCAAAACGTGCTGGCAATAAAACCTTTGTTTCGGTAGATCAAAGAAAAGCAGCCGAATAACCAGTTAAAATTATTTCAAGCTGGTGATTAATTCCCTAGCATGAAATCTATCTTGCAAATATTTTAGGGGAACTGGTCAATCAGTTCCCCTTTTATTTTGCAGCTCCCCTTTTATTTTGGAAAAAATTATGAATATTTTTGATTTTTTTGCAAAATTACCAGAGCCAATAATAAGTGAGCGCCTTATCTTAAGGAAATTCAATTCTGAAGATGTGGATATTTTGGCTCATTTGGCGAACAATAAAAAAATAAAAAAATTCCGTGCAAGCCTTCCGCACCCCTATACTAAAGAACATGCGATTGATTTTATAAATAACCTTGCATGTAATAAAAACGAACATGCTTTTGCTATTACTCTAAATGGTGAATTTATTGGTACAATGAGTTTATATGAAAAAAAAGATAAGGTCGAACTTGGTTATTGGTTAGGCGAGCCATTTTGGGGTAATGGTTATGCAACAGAGGCGGTAAAGACTTTAATAAAGACAGCTAAAAATACTAATATTTGCCCTCCCATTCATGCACTTGTCATTACTGCTAATATTGCATCAATAAATGTACTAAAAAAATGCGGCTTTAACATAATAGATGAACGCATAGATGATTGCGGAGTGCATAAAGGGATAATGGTTACTTTTCTTAAATGTAAGTAATTACCCCTACGTTAAATCCTGTTTTTGGCGCATTTCGTAGAGTTTGGTTGTTTTATCTGGAGTGGCATTTATTGAGGTAATAAGCTCACCCTTTTTAATAGCGCTAAGTGCTTTGCCGCCCTCAAGTAGGCCAACTGGAAGGCAAGATTTTTGTTTGGCCTCTTCATATTTCATAGTAAAAGAGCGATAACAAGTTTCTCCTATTGCATCTATTTTTTCTCCAGCCATAATATCACGTTTTGCAATGGCGCAAACTTCTGCAACAGGCTTAGAAAGCGGCACCATATCTGCCTTGCCATGAAGCATGATGCGGGCAACGCTTAATGGCACCTCAAGCGATGTAAGATGGTAGGGGCGAAAGAAACCATAATATGGCCCTGTGCCAATATGTAAATCGTCCATGCGCTCAATAATTCGTGGGTGAGTAGCTTTGGCAATAACAAACACCCCCGGCGCAACCCCCTTGCCAATAGTATAATCCACCACGCCAATATTATTAAGAATACCGCCATCAGCTTTTGGAATAAGCACTTTTGCTAAATCTTCTCGTGATGCGTTTGGACCGTGCATTCCTGCAATATCAGGCACAAGGCCCGTTGCATTAGCTATTGCCGCCATTTCAACAGCGGTTTTTGAGCCGTCAACAAATTCCACTAACAAACGAGGGTTCATATTACGCCTTGCGGCTTCTTCAATATAATCAGCAGGCACTGCGCTATGTTTAAGCGGGTTATTTTTTCCCTTTCCAGCCGCAACAATAGTTAACCCCAAGGCTGAGCAAAATTCAATCAGCTCAAGACAAGAAGAGGGTTCATCGCCTGCTCCAAGCGTATAAATCACGCCCAACTTATCAGCCTGTGCCTTAAGGTATCGTCCAATAGTAATATCGGCTTCAACATTCATCATGACAATATGCTTGTTGTGCTGCATGGCTAAAAGAATGAAATCTGCGGCAACTCCAGGTTTGCCTGTTGCATCAATAATTACATCAATTTGCTCTGTGCTTACCATGAGTTCATTATCGCTAGTAATTGCAATTTTGCCCAATTCAAGCGCATTTGACATTTGCGATCGGGTATTTACTTCTTGCCCCATTTCGCTATTGCCATAAGCAATATTTAGGGCATCAAAAACAGTATGTGGACGGCGGGCGCTAATGGCGGCTATTTCTATTCCGTCCATCAACATAATTTGCGTAACCAAATCTGTTCCCATTTCGCCACAGCCAATTATGCCAATGCGGATTGGGTTTTTTCTTTGCGCTAAATCGGCGGCAATGCCGCTAAGATGAATATTTGTCATTTTTCTGCAATAACATTGCTTTGCCAATAAGAAAACGCCATAAAGCAAATATGTATAATTTTACACTTAAAAGATAAGAAAATGCACTTAAAAGAAGTAATTACTTTTTCAAAAGGCAGGGTTGGTTTTATTCAGTTAAATCGTCCAAAGGCAATAAATGCGCTTAATCTAAATATGATAAATATAATTGATGCGGCTTTAAGCGAGTTTGAAAATGATACTTCAATAGATGCAGTTTTGCTTGAAAGTGCAACTGAACGAGGGTTTTGCGCAGGTGGTGATATACGTATATCACGACAATATGTTTTAGATGGCCAGACACAAGAAATGTATGATTTCTTTAAAAAAGAATATCAACTTGATGGCCATATTGCGAAATATAAAAAGCCAATAGTGGTACTAACTGATGGCATTGTAATGGGTGGCGGGCTTGGTTTGGCAGGACATGCAACCTATCGTTTTGCAACGAACAATACAATTTTTGCAATGCCTGAGGCAGCAATAGGATTTGTCTGTGATTGCGGCATTGATTTTCTATTAGCAAAAATTGAGCGTCATATTTCTTTGGCATTTTTACTCTCAGGACAAGCAATAAGTGCAAATGATGCTTTGGAGCTTAATTTAACGGATTGCGTGATTTCTCAAGAAGGTTTTCCTCAAATTCGTGAGCAGCTCTTAAAAGCAATGAATGAAGAAAATATAGATGCAGCAATTAAAAAAATAATCTTAAAAGAAAATGATTCGTCAAAAACAACATCATTAAGTAAAGAAAAATTCAGTGCTAGGGCAAATTCTTGCAAAGCGGCATTTTTAGAGGGCAATATTACAAAAATAATAGGCTCATTAGAAAAACAGGCAAAGTCTAATCAAACAGCAAAAGAATTTTATGATATTTTGCAAAAACATTGCCCAACATCTCTAAGCGCTATAGTCATCTCACATGATAGGGCAAGAATCCATCAAGATATTGATAAAACACTAGAAATAGACCTCGCTCTTGCCACAATGATGGGTAAACGAGATGATTTTGCTGAAGGGGTGCGAGCTGTGTTGATTGACAAAGATCAAAACCCAAATTGGCAACCAAAGTGCCAAAATGAGGTTGATGAGGGTGCAATTTATGCCCAAATTAATAAATAATAGCGATTTTCTACAGTTTTTTGCATCTAAGTAGAACTTATTAGTAATTCTTAAACCACTAGGTGAAAGAATCCCTTAACCATAGGCATGAAGCCTGTGCCATTAAGGGTAAAGCAAAATGGCTAACACACAAATAGTGCAAAATGAAATATTAACCTTGCCACCGGTTGTGGATTTGGACGCATTAGATTCAATATCGGAGCAACTAATTGAGCAACTTGAGTGTGGCTCAGTAAATATTGATGCAAGTTCGGTTGATCGTGTAGCGACCAATGCTCTTTTGATGTTGATAAGCGCAGCAAATAGCGCCGAACAGGCCAATATTACCCTCACAATTTCAAACCCAAGCGAGCCTATGCTTGGGGCAATAGAGCGATTGGGGCTTAGCGAAAATTTTGCCCCGCTTATAAAAGGATAAAGTAAATAATGCGTATTCTAACAGTTGATGATTCTAAAACAATGTTGGCCATGTTGCAGCACACACTTTCTGATGCTGGCTTTGATGTTTTGCAAGCAGAAGACGGCCAGCAAGGGCTTGATGTACTTGCCCAAGAAGAAGTTGATATAGTCATTACCGATATTAATATGCCTGTTATGGATGGGATTGAGTTCATTAAAAATGTCCGCTCATCTGGCAAATTTCAATCCTTACCAATTCTTATTCTTACAACTGAAAGTTCACGTGAAAAACGTGATCAAGGTCGTGCGGCTGGTGGAACTGGCTGGATAGTTAAGCCATTTGATCCTGAAAAATTAATTTCGGTGATTAATCGAGTAGTTCACTAATATTAGTTGAGTATAATTTTAACCTGATTTTGGAAGATCCGAATGAGTGATTTAGACGAATTTAAAGCTACCTATTTTGATGAATGTTCTGAGCTATTAATAGATCTTGAGGAGCAATTTATCGCCATTCAAGATGGTGATAAAAGCTCGGATCGTATGAACGCAATATTTCGTGCTATTCATTCAATAAAGGGTGGTGCGGGAGCATTTGGCTTCACTTCACTTGTTGGTTTTGCGCATGAATTTGAAACTTTGCTCGATTTTGTGCGTAATGACAAAATTGATTTTACTAATGAAGTGATTAAACTTTGTATTCGCTCAAATGATTTAGTTGCTGATTTTGTTGAAGCGGCAAGAAATGGCGAGGAGCTTGATCCTGAATACGGGGCGACAGAAAAAGCAAAATTTGTTGCTCTTTGTAAAGCAAGTTCTGGTGATAGTGGTGATGAAAGCGGCGAGCCTATGGAGGAGTTCGATATTGAGTTTACTCCTGTACTTGTTGAGATGGAAGCGCCAACAGAAAAAGTAACAGAAGGCTGGTTGGTTGAATTTATTCCCTTTAGAGAACTTTATACTAGCGCAAATGATCCGCTATTATTATTGCGTGAATTAGCAGAGCTGGGGGACGTTGAAGTAAAAGCAATATTAAAAGATATCCCATTATTAACCGATTTTGAGCCATTTTCTGTCTATTGTACGTGGGAAATAACTATCAAGGACAAGGATATTGAAGAGGAAAGCATTCGTGAGATATTTGAATTTGTTGATGGCGATTGCGAGTTAAAAATTACTAAGTTTGAAATGCCAGTAGATGAGCAAGCATTTAAGGAGGACGCAAAAAGCGAAGATCTGGAAGAAGATGAAGATATGCCAAGTTTTGCAGATCTAGCAGCTGAAATTGCGCCAAAACCAGAACCAGAAAAACTTAAGCCTAAAGTTGCGGATAATGCTGCAGATGGCGCAAAAGCTGCACCAAAAGCACCCCCCGTTGGTATGCAATCAATTCGTGTTGATCTTGATAAGGTTGATCGAGTGGTAAATATGGTTGGCGAATTAGTTATTACCCAATCAATGTTAACCCAACAAATGGACGATAATCTACGTCATCGTTATCAAGAATTAGTTCGTGGACTTGAAGTTTTGGCAACTACCACTAGAGGTTTGCAAGATAGTGTGATGGCAATTCGTGCCCAACCTGTAAAATCTGTGTTTTCACGTATGCCACGTTTGGTGCGTGAACTTGCTTCAAAAACTGGTAAAAAAATCAAACTCGAAATGGTTGGTGAAAATACCGAAATTGATAAAACGGTTATTGAGCAACTTTCAGACCCTCTAACGCACATGATTAGAAACTCTGCTGATCACGGCATTGAATCAGTTGAAAAACGTGTTGAAAGTGGCAAGGAAGAAACAGGCACTATTCGACTTTCTGCTGAACAAGCTGGCGGCTCGATTTTAATAATAATTGAAGATGATGGCGCTGGCATTAATCGTGAACGAGTATTGCAATTAGCACGTGAAAAAGGCGTGGTTGGTGAAGAACAACAACTTAGCGATGATCAAATAGATAATTTAATTTTTGCACCCGGTTTTTCAACCGTTGAAGAAGTTTCTGATCTTTCGGGGCGTGGTGTTGGTATGGACGTTGTTCTTTCAAACATCAATAAAATTGGTGGTTCGGTAATTGTGAAATCTGTTCCCGGTAGAGGCACACGTATGACATTAAGATTGCCGCTAACCTTAGCGGTGCTTGATGTGATGTTGGTTAGAGTTGCTGGCTGCCCCTATGTTATTCCGCTTTCGTCAATCGTTGAAACCATGCAATGCGCACGAGTTGAATTTGGACGATTACCAACTGGCGCACGTGTATTGAAGGTGCGAGGGGAATATGTGCAATCAATGGATCTAGCATCTCATTTTGAAATGACAACCGATGTGGATGAAAAAGATCGTTTTGTTGTTCTGTGCGAAGCTGAGGGGACTAACAAATTAGCCTTAATTGTTGATGCAATAATTGGGCAGCAGCAAGTTGTTATTAAAAGTTTAGAAGAAAATTTTGAAAGAATTGAAGGAATTGCAGGCGGCACAATTCTTGGTGATGGATCGGTCGGTCTAATTGTAGATGTTCAGGGTCTAAAAAATTCAATATCTAATCAGCGAACTGTTGCTGCATAAAATTAAAGGAAAATATAATGGAAGCTCTTAATATTAAAGACGATTATGAAAATGGTGAAATATCAGCAGAAAACTCTTTGCAGCTAATAGCTTTTTCTCTTGGTGATCAAACCTATTCAGTTGAAATTACTACGGTTCGTGAAATTCGTGCTTGGAATGGGGCAACTCCCCTACCAAATACTCGTGAATTTGTGCGTGGCGTAATAAACTTACGTGGAACTATTGTGCCAATTTTTGATCTTCGTGCTCGCTTTGGTGATGGACAAACATCTCCTACAAAAACTCATGTGGTTGTTGTTATGTCGGTTGGTGAAAAATGGGTTGGCATTTTGGTTGATGCGGTTAGCGATATTCTAACCATTAATAAAAACGATATTCACCCAGTTCCCGAAGGCAATTCATCAGGGGATAGCGAATTATTACGTGGCATTATCACTCATAATGACCAAATGGTTGGCATGATTGATTTACATGCGGTAATTGATGGCGCTAAAATAGAAGAATAGATATCTTAAACTATGAGATAAAATAAAAGCGCTGAATTTTCAGCGCTTTTTTATTGGCTTAGCTAAAATAAATCTACTTCACCATGCTCAATACGTGCTGATATACCAGATAGTTTAGGATTTGCTAATTCATCAAGTGTCATGTGCGACCAAATCTCATCAAATTGCTTATTATTGATTGAACCATCTTTCTCGACCATTTTGCGAATAGCTTTTGCCATATTGTCACAGCGCTGCTCGATTCTATCTTGACCTTGAAGGGCATGGATAATCTCATTAACAGCCTGTTTATTGGCTTCTTTACTTGATATATTACTCTCTTGTAAAATATCTAGCGCTTTAATAATTCCGTTCACCAACTCTTTGGTCTGGCGAGTGGTTTCATCAAGTTCTCTAGCTAGTCTTTTTAATGGCATATCACAGTGTCCAAATTTTTATAATTAAACTAGCTGAATAATACAGTGAGAATTCCTAAACATATATTGCTAAACTGAATTAATTTTTAATTGTTTTAAGTATAGTTAGCAATTCGCTAACAAAATATGGTTTAGATTGTAATCTATATTTGGTTCTGATTATTAGGGTAATAATAAATGGCAAGAAGAGAAGCGCTTCCTAACGGGTTTGATAGAGGTGTAGTCACAACGGTTCATCAGGGCGATTGCCATGTATCGAATGAAAGCGACGTTACGTTTTCTACAGTGCTTGGCTCATGTATTAGTGCATGTGTTCGTGATAAGGTTTCAAATGTTGGCGGCATGAACCATTTTCTTTTGGCTGAGCAATCAGGATCTGCTAAAAATCGCTTTGGCGCTTCCGCTCGTTATGGCGCTTATGCAATGGAAGAATTGATAAATATGGTGCTAAAACAAGGTACTGGCTTAAAGAAAAATCTAGAAATAAAAGTTTTTGGTGGCGGAAAAATTAACGCCTCGCTAGCTGATGTTGGCGCTGCAAATATCGACTTTGTGCATAGATTTCTTAGCGATGAGGGATATAGAATTACTAGTGAAGATATGGGCGGAACATTTGCTCGTAGGGTTCTTTATAATCCAACTAGCGGTCGAGTTCGAATTAAACGACTTGATAGTGAAGCTGGGCAAAATATTGTTCGTGAAGAATTCAAGATTGCAAGTTCTCAAAAAGTTGCTAAACCAGCAGATGATGATATTGAATTGTTCTAGTTGGTAATTACAAGTTAGCTAAAAGCTCAAGTTTTTCACAATTTATTATCAAATTATTGATTTGAATTCACTCTAGTCATATTTGGTTAACCATTATTCATATAAGTTAACGAAGTGCTAATTTGCGCAAAATGTCAAATTTAGGATTTTGTGGACTTAAATATATAATGCAAACAAGATTTACTTTTTCGATAATTGTTAGTTTAGCTTTTGCAACTGTTTTGGCATTAGCTCTAATCATTATTGCAGTTTTTGGGCTGACAATGTTTAGCCTTGCAATGGTTGGGCTAACTTGGTTGCTTTTAAGCGCCATTATTATCTTTCTTGCAAAAGGTTCACAACAAAAAGAAAAAACTCAATTTTCTAAGTTGGCACAATTAGTTGGCTATAAAAACACGCCTCCAAGAAGAAATTTTACCTTTATAAAAGAAATTATTGCACATCAATATGCAGAATTATCAAAAACAAAATCATATCAAAAGGCATTTATTCTATTAAAAATTCCAGCTCTTTTGATAGATGAAAATAGAGAGATAATGGCAGCTAGCGAGGGGTTTTTAGATCTAAGCCCATCGGTTACAAAAGATATGCCGCTGGCAATTTTATTTGGCGGTAATTTCACCCTCCCAAAAGATAAAGAAACTATATCAATGCGTGTTACTCTTGATGGGCGACCTTATGATTGCATAATCACAAAAATAAATGAGACACAATTTGTAATTAGTTTCAAAAAATCTGGACTTATTGTTGGTAAAGGGCAATTAGCAAAATTTACTAATGCGATTGCTAATGGTAATGTTGGTTTTAGGTTTTTACCAAATGATGTAGTTTTGTTCCCAGCTCTTGAAGAGTTAAATATTGGGTTAGATATTCTTGAGAGATCAACAAAAGCAATCGATGAGATTGTGCAAGGTAATGTTAGCTCAATTAGCCTTCCAAATGCAGGTCTAAATTCTCAAGTTAATAATGTGCATGAGGCTATCTCAAACCTACAAGAGCAAAAATATAGTGAGCAAAATCAACGCATTAAGCTTGAAGATAAATTAAATAAAATAGCCAATATGCTAGATGCCTATAAAGAAACATTAGGAAATATCAACCAAGTTGCAAAAAATAGCCAACATGCGCTTTTGGGCACAAATTCTATTGTTAATAATATAAAAACAAGCGCTAATAAAACTAATAATATTAGCAAGCAGGCCAATGATTTGATCAAGCAAGCAGGCCAGACAACAAAACAAGCAAATCTATCTATTAAAAATGTTAGCGAGTTAACAGGCGAAATTGATAATATGATGATAGCTATTGAAGATATTTCATTTAGAACTAATTTATTGGCGCTAAATGCTGCGGTGGAGGCCGCCCGTGCTGGAGAAAAGGGTGCAGGATTTGCAATAGTTGCCGAAGAAGTGCGCACTTTAGCAAAAACCAGCGCAAAATCTGCAAAAGAAATAAGAATGTTGGCAAGCAAAGGCCATAGCGAAAGCCAGCAAAGCTCGCAACATAATGATGATTTAGAAAAAATAATTATAAATTTAGAAGAACATTTACAAAATCTAAGTAATGAAACGTATATAATAGCAGATAATGTTGAAAAAGGTCATGATGAGTTAGAGAATTTTGAAGGCGAGATTGAGAAAATTGTGAAAATTTCACAAAATTAAAATATTCTCCTAAATTATTCTTTTTAAAAAATAACTATATTGCCTGCATTTTAACATCAAACATTAGTTGGAGTTTTGTTATATTATGGAAAATAAAGATATTGAATTGAGCGAAAAAGAATTCTCTATGGTAAAAGAGAGAATTTTTGAAGTTGCAGGCATTTCATTAAGTGATGCTAAGCGCACTTTGGTTATTTCTCGCCTAAGCAAAGTAATAAAAAAACTATCTCTAAATAGTTTCTTGGATTATCTAGATTTTCTTAAAGGTTCAAAAGCCAGCAAAAAAGACGCACAAGATTTTGTAAATGCTTTAACTACTAATCTTACCAGATTTTATCGTGAAGATCATCATTTTGATCATTTAGAAAATTATATAAAGCAAATCATTGCCACAAAACCACGCACCAGCAATAATGGAAAACCACGTCTTAGGATTTGGTCGGCTGGTTGTTCATCAGGGCAAGAGCCATATACTATTGCTATGTGCCTATATAATAAATTCCCAGAATTAAAACGTTGGGACTTTAAGATATTAGCTAGTGATATTGACACCGAAGTGCTAAAAAAAGCAGCGGGCGGAATTTATCCTGAAACAGAATTAGCTGGCCTAAGCGCAAATCGTGCAAAAATGTTTGAACGTCCAGGAAATGGCACAATAGTAATACCAAAATATATACGTGAGACGGTGATTTTTAAACCATTAAACCTGTTTCACAAGTGGCCAATAAAAGGCCCATTTGATGCTATTTTTTGCAGGAACGTAGCAATTTATTTTGACAAGCCAATACAAAACCAACTTTTTTCTCAACTAAGCGAAGTATTAGCGCCAGATGCCTTCATGTATATTGGCCATTCTGAAAATGTTGGCCGCAATAACCCACAATTCTCATTATCTGGAAAGACCCTATATCAATATCATGCGCCGCAAAATTCAAGAGCAGTGGCATGAGCGTAAAAGTTTTAGTGGTCGATGATAGTGCGCTTATTCGCTCCGTTTTAACAAAGGTGCTAAATAATGATGCGGGTATTAAAGTTGTGGGTTCTGCAATAGATCCGATAGATGCCCGTAAAAAAATCAAAGAATTAAATCCCGATGTTTTAACATTAGATATTGAAATGCCCAATATGAACGGGCTTGAGTTTTTAGATAAATTAATGCGCCTGCGCCCCATGCCGGTTGTGATGGTTTCAACATTAACGCAAAAGGGGGCAGAAGAAACGCTTTTAGCTCTTGAATTGGGAGCAGTGGATTTTGTTGCAAAACCAAATGCCAATCTAACCACAGGCCTTGATGAATTTGGGGCAGAGGTTTGTCAAAAGGTTCATGCAGCTGCAAAAAGCTCTGCCCGCTCTCGTGGTATGCGAGCAAAAGTCCCGCAAATTGCAATAACTAGCGCTAGCGCACCTCAAGGATCGCTAATAGCCATTGGTGCTTCAACTGGTGGTGTTGAAGCAATAAGGGCAGTGTTAATAAAAATGCCAAAAGATTGCCCGCCAATTGTTATCACTCAACATATGCCCGTTGGCTTTACTGAGCGATTTGCCACTCGTCTAAATGATTTATGTGACATTGAAGTTTGCGAAGCGCAAGATCGCATGGTGCTTGAAGTGGGTCATGCCTATATTGCTAAAGGTGGGGTACATTTACGAGTTGAAAAAAGCTCAGGCCAATTAAAATGCCGCCTTGAGGATAGCGATGAAGTTTCGGGGCACAAGCCAAGTGTTGATGTTTTATTTAAATCGGTTGCTAAAAATGTAAGCAACAAAGCTATTGGCGTTATTCTAACTGGCATGGGTCGTGATGGTGCAATAGGCCTTAAGGAAATGCAGCAAGCAGGTGCATTTACCATTGGTCAATCTGAAATATCTTCCCTTGTTTATGGCATGCCAAAAGTTGCTTTTGAAGAGGGGGCTGTTAGTGAGCAAGCAGATATAGATAATGTTGCTTCTCGCATTGCAATGGCGACAACAAAATTAAAATAATAAATTTTTATAAGTTTGACAAAAAAGTAACTTTTTCAATCTAAGTATTAATCCTGCTAAGTATTAATCCTGAAATTATAAGTAATGAGCCTTAAGCCCATAAACAGAATAGAGTAGAGTAGAGTAGAGTAAAATGCCAAAAGCTAGTGCAATTAGTGTGTTAATAGTAGATGACCAGCAATCAATGCGTGGTATCTGTAAATATATCCTCAATCAACTTGGGTTCAACCAAATCACCGAAGCGAAAAGCGGACGTGATGCGCTTGGAAAGTTAGAAAAAACTAGAGTTGATCTAATTATTTCTGATTGGAATATGGACGATATTGACGGGCTTACTTTGCTTAAAGTATTGCGCAAACACCCCAAAACCGCAAAAATGCCGTTTATTATGGCAACTGGCCGTTCAGATAAAGAACAAGTGCAAGAAGCAATTTCTTGTGGTGTAAATAATTATATTATCAAACCATTTGATGCAGGTTCAATGAAGAAAAAAATTGAAGCAGTTATTGGCGTTCTAAGCTAATTCAATTATTAAAGAAATTATTTATCACCTCAAATTTTTACTAATTAGCGGTACATTATTTTTAATCTCTAATTTTAATAATCTTACAAACCTTATCTAACCCAAAATACCACTTTCTTTTATGCCGTCAAAAATAAATTGAACGGCTAATGCGGCGGGCAAAGAAATGTTGCTCTATGCTGTTGACATTCTCACATGCTTACTGGTCTAATTTAAATAGTTTTTACTAGATAATACATTATTGGCCATTAATTATTCTATTAGGAGAAGAAAAATGGAATTAAGTTGGATAATATTGGGGCTAATTGTAATTGGCGCTATCTATGCAATTATTATTTATAATAATTTTATCAAAAACCGCCAATTAGTTGAAGAAGGCTGGTCAGGAATTGATGTGCAGCTTAAACGTAGAGCAAATCTTATTCCTAATATGCTTGAAACCGTTAAGGGCTATATGGGGCATGAAAAGGGAGTGCTTGAGGCAGTAACAAATGCCCGTGCCGCTGTGCAAGGCGCAGGGAACACTGGCCCAGCTGAGCGCTCAAAACTTGAAGGATTGCTTTCTGGTGCTTTAGGAAAATTAATAGCTGTTGCAGAAAATTATCCTGACCTTAAAGCCAATACTACTTTTTTGGAATTTCAAGGTTCTTTGCAAATGGTAGAAGATGAAATTCAACTCTCACGCCGCTATTATAACGGCTCGGTGCGCAACTTAAACGTATTAGTGGAATCCTTTCCATCAAACCTTATTGCAAATGCTTTTAAGTTTATTAAGGCTGAATATTTTGAACTTGAAAATGAAGCTGAGCGAGCAGTGCCAGATGTTTCCTTTAATTAGCAGCTTGCAAATAACTAAGGTCTTGCAAATAACTAAGGTCTTGCAAAGGTTTATATTTAGCAAAATATTGCTACTCATTAGCTTGTTATTTTTTATACTCCCGCTCCATGCTCAAGAAGTAATAAATTCATATTCAACAGATATCGTTGTAAATATTGATGGCTCGGTTGAAATAGTTGAATATATTGATGTGCGTGCTGAGGGGGATAAAATCAAGCGTGGGATATATCGAGATATTGCTACCACTATGAAAAATGATGACGGCTCAGATTTTCGATCAGAACTTGAAATTATTTCTATTAAAAAAAATGGGCAAGACGAGCCATTTTCTACTAAAAAAATTACCAATGGAAAACGCATTTATATTGGTGAGGCCTCAGTTTTTTTAGAGCCCGGTAATTATCACTATATGATTAAATATTCCATGTCACGCCAAGTTAGATTTTTTGAAACCCATGACGAGTTATTTTTCAATGTTATAGGTCATTTTTGGGATTTCCCAATCAAACAAGCCATTGCTCGCATTAGGCTTCCCGATGGAGCAATTATTTCGGATTTGGTTGGCTATACGGGCGCAACTGGTTCAACTGAACAGGCGCTAACAATCACTAAAACCAGCAATAATAGTGCCGTTTTTCAGGCAACTCGCCCTCTAAATTCTTATGAAGGCATGAGTGTGGCGGTTAAATTTCAAAAAGGCATAATTGCTGAGCCTGCTGGAATTGAAGAAACAGCGCTTTATCTTTCAGATAGGCGAAATATTATAATTCCCATCAGCGGAGCTTTTTTGATGCTGTTTTATTATCTATTTGCATGGAATAAAATCGGACGAGACCCTAAAAAAGGAACTATTATTCCGCTTTTTTATCCACCCAAAGGATTTTCTCCAGCGCTTATTCACTATATTTGGAAAATGGGCTGGAAGAAAAATGGTTGGACAGCCTATAGCGCTGCTTTGCTTAATCTTGCCATCAAGGGTCTAATAACAATAGATAAAAAGAAGGGCTCAACAAGAATTGATCTAACTAACGAGCCAGCAATATCTTTGCCACCGGGTGAGCAAATTATTTATGATTATATTCAATCAAAGGGCACGGTATTTTTTAATAAGGCACATGGAGTAAAATTAAATAAGACCAGAGAAGAATTTGTCAAAATAATTGGCACCGAAAACCGCCATGCTTTTTTCAAAAATAATGCTTCTTATGTTATTATAGGGTTTGTTCTTTCTGCTATTAGCTTAATTATGATGATAGTTTTTGGATTATTGAGCCCTGTTTATGCTGTGTTCGCAATGGTCATTGGAATTGCTATCGCTTTGATAATTGCTGCATTTAGCAATGTTTGGCTTAAGAGTGGATTTGCAAAAATATTTATTTTTGTTTGGCTATTTATAATGGCATTTAATGTGTCTGGCACATTACTATCTTTTGCTCAGATAAATTCAAACATTAGTTCAATAATCGCAACAACTAGCATAGTCGCTCTTAACGTGTTATTTGCATTTCTTATGCGCGCTCCCACTGTGCATGGACGAAAAACCATGGATCAAATTGATGGCTTTCGCATGTATCTTGAGACAGCTGAAAAACAGCGCCTTAATATGATTGATGAGCCAGAAATGAGCGTTAAAAGATTTGAAAAAATATTGCCATTTGCCGTGGCTTTAGGCGTTGAAAAACCATGGTCGCAACATTTTGAAAGCGAATTAGCACGAAACGCAGTTTCTGATGCTAGTAGTGGGTATAATCCTACTTGGCTAAGCGGCACTTCTTATTCTGCCTCAAGCCTAAGTAAATCTATGTCAAAACTAGCAACAGGCATGAGCGCCTCAATGATTGCGGCGCAACCTTCAAGCTCTTCTTCATCTGGGTTTTCTGGTGGTGGTGGAGGCGGTGGGGGCGGCGGCGGTGGCGGTGGCGGCTGGTAGTTAAGCACGATGATATGCCTGACATAGGCGACAGCTATTCCCGCTCCCTCCAGCGTCATTCCGTGCTTGACACGGAATCCAATAGTCCGCTGTCCAGCGGGCAAAAGGCCATACTTGCGCCAAAGACTCTATTGCGCCAAAGACTTGGCTTAACTGCATTCCTGCTTTCGCAGGAATGACGAGGGAGGCTGGAATGACAGCGCTCAGGGTAGGATAAAACTATCAACCTATTTCAGGACATAACAGTTTTCTTTTACTTAAAACCTTAAACTTAATAGACTTTTTGATTAGCACTTGTTAGTCAGTGATTTAATGATTGTAACAATGAAAAGATTAGTAATGTCTGAATTCTTACTTGAACTTTTTAGTGAAGAAATACCTGCTCGTTTTCAGCGCAAAGCTGCCAGTGATCTAAAAAAATTAGTTACTAATGCACTAGTAGATGCAGGCCTAACTTACGAAAGCGCTAAAAGTTTTGTAACGCCTCGCCGCTTGGCTTTAGTTATTACTGGTTTGCCAAAATCTTCACCCAATACAAGGAGTGAGAAAAAGGGCCCAAAAATTGATGCACCAGAACAGGCCATTGCAGGGTTTTTGCGTGGTGCTGGTCTTAACTCAATTAATGAAGCGACAATTCAAAGTGATGCTAAAAAGGGTGAGTTTTATGTTGCTGTAATTGAGAAAAAAGGGCTTAGCACCGTAAAAATCCTAAGCGAAATTATGCCCAAAATCATCAAAAATTTCCCATGGGCAAAATCCATGCGCTGGGGAAATGGCAAGCTAAATTGGGTGCGTCCTTTGCGCTCCATTGTTGCGATTTTTAGCAATGAAATTGATGAAAGCGAAATAATAGAATTTGAAATTGATGGCATAAAATCAGGTGATGAAACTTATGGTCATCGTTTTTTAAGCCCTAAGCCAATTAAAATAAAACGCTTTGATGATTATGCGCAATCTTTGCAAAAAGCATTTGTAATTCTTGATATTGATCGACGTATGCAAACCATTGAGCAAGACGCAACTCAGCTTAGCTTTGCTAAGGGGCTAAAATTAATTTCTGATAAAAGATTATTAGAAGAAGTTGCAGGATTGGTTGAATGGCCAGTACCAATGATGGGCAGTTTTGAGAAAGATTTTTTAAGCCTGCCAAAAGAAGTAATTATCACAACGATTAAAGCTAATCAGAAATGTTTTTGCCTGACAGATGAAGGGGGCAAATTAACAAATAAATTTATATTGGTTTCAAATATGATTGCCGATGATGGAGGAAAGACCATTATTGCTGGCAATGAAAGTGTCATAGTTGCAAGACTTAAGGATGCATTATTTTTCTATGAAAACGATCTTAAAGCCCCACTTGCAGACAGATTACCAAAACTAAAATCTATGATATTTCATGCCAAACTTGGCTCGCAATTTGAGCGGGTTGAGCGCATAATTTCTTTGGCAAAAAACATAGCGCCGCAAATTGGTGCTGATATAGATTTAACTGCTCGTGCTGCAAATCTTGCAAAAGCGGATCTTGTTTCAGAAATGGTCAATGAATTTGCATCACTGCAAGGTCTAATGGGTCGTTATTATGCGCTTGAGCAAGGTGAAGATAAGCGTGTGGCCAATGCTATTCAAAATCATTATAAGCCAGTTGGTGCGAGCGATGAAGTGCCCACTGAGCTGATTTCTATTGCCGTTGCTTTGGCTGATAAATTAGATTTGCTAAATAGTTTTTGGTCAATTAATGAAAAACCAACAGGCTCAAGAGATCCGTTTGCACTTCGCCGTGCAGCACTTGGAATAATTAGGATTTTGGTTGAAAATAAAATTGAATTCAAACTTGATGTTGAGCCAGATCTGTTAAGTTTTTTCCATGACAGGCTCAAAGTAATGTTGCGTGATAATGGCGCAAGGCATGATTTGGTTGATGCGGTAATCACTCCTTTAAGCAATAATATTTTTGAAATTACTTTACGAGTTAATGCGCTTTCAAGCCTGTTAGAAAAACCAGATGGCATAGGTCTTTTGGCTGGCTATCGTCGTGCGTTCAATATTTTATTGGCAGAAGAAAAGAAAGAGGATAGCAGTTTTTCTGGTGAGGTAGATTTAAGACTTTTATCTCTTGAGCAAGAGGTTGCATTAAAAAATGCTATTGACGAGGTTTCCGATAAAGTACAAGCACATATTCAAAGTGATGATTTTTCAGCCGCCATTCAATCTTTAGCTAGTTTACAAAAACCAGTGGATAGTTTTTTTGAGCATGTTTTGGTCAATGATGAGGATAAGATTATACGAAAAAACCGTCTTAATCTTTTGGCTTATTTAAGAAATGTAATGCACTTGGTTGCTAATTTTTCAAAAATTGAAGGTTAGAGCAATCTATGCCAACTCCTTTATTGACCCTTAAAAATATTGAACTTAGCTTTGGTGGTGATGCACTACTTGAGGGGGCTGACCTTTATGTAAATAAAGGGGATAAAATAGCACTTGTCGGACGCAATGGCTCTGGTAAATCAACCCTTCTAAAAATAATTTCTGGCCTAGTTGAGCCAGATAAGGGCAAGCGGTTTATGCAGCCTAGCACCACAATATGCTATTTGGAGCAAGAGCCAGACCTTAGCAAATATGAAACCCTGCTTGATTATGTGAAATCAGGACTAAGCCCATTAGATGATGAACATTATGCGCAATATTTATTAAATCAGTTTGGTTTAAGTGATGATAGAAGCACCAAAAACCTCTCTGGCGGTGAAATAAAGAGAGCAGCTTTAGCAAAGGTTTTAGCGCCAAATCCTGATATATTATTATTAGATGAGCCAACAAACCATCTTGATTTACCAGCCATTACTTGGCTGCAGGAAGAACTTAAAAATCTCAAAGCAGCGCTGGTGATTATTAGTCATGATAGAAGGTTTTTGTCTGATCTTTCTTCAAGCACTTTATGGGTTGATAGAGGTAAAACACATCAATTAAATTTTGGGTTTGATAGGTTTGAGGTTTGGCGTGAAAAGTTTTTTGAGGAAGAGGAAATAGAGCGTCATAAATTAAAACGTAAAATTGTGCGTGAAGAACATTGGGTTCGTTATGGGGTTACGGCAAGGCGAAAGCGCAATGTTAGACGCATGGGTGAATTAACGGCATTAAGAGAAGAAAAGAAAAATCAACGTGCGCAAATTGGTAAAGTTGCATTAAATGCAGCAACGGCAAAGGTCTCTGGCAATATAATTATCGAGGCCAAAAATATTTCTAAATCATTTGGCGATGTTCCTATAATAAATGATTTTTCAACTCGCATTATGCGTGGCGATAGAGTTGGCATAATTGGCCCTAATGGTGCTGGTAAAACTACACTTGTTAAATTACTTATTGGCGAACTTGAACCCGATGGTGGTGAAGTAAAACTTGGATCGAACATTGAATTAGGCTTGCTTGATCAAACACGATCAACCCTATCTCCTAAAACTAGTTTAAAAGATGCTCTTAGCGGTGGCGGCACTGATATTATTGAAATAAACGGCACTTCTCGACATATTATTTCTTATATGAAGGACTTTCTATTTAGCCCTGAGCAAGCAGGCACACCGCTTGAAAAACTATCAGGGGGCGAAAGAGCCAGAGTAAGTTTGGCAAAGACGCTCTCCCTGCCCTCAAACCTATTGGTGCTTGATGAGCCAACCAATGATTTAGATTTAGAGACGCTTGATTTATTGCAAGAAATGATTGCGGATTATTCTGGCACGGCAATTATTGTTAGTCATGATCGTGATTTTTTGGATAGGGTTGCAACTTCTATTATTGCTTATGAAGATAATGGCGATTTTGCTAACGCTTCTACTGCCAACAGCACTTGGACAAAATATATTGGTGGTTATTCTGATTATGAGAGGCAAGTGAAAAACAAGCCCTCTTCTCAATCACAAGAAAAAACTCCAAGAGAAAAAACCAAGCAACAAAAAAGCTCAATATCAAATAAAAAAAAGAAACTGTCTTTTAAGCAGCAGCATGCGCTAAAAACCTTGCCCAAAATGATTGATGATTTAACAAAGAACATTGCAAAAATTGAAGAAAAATTGGCGCAAAGTGATTTTTATTCAACAGACAGAGAAGGCTTTGAGAGATTAAGCAAAGAATTAATAGCGCATCAAGAGAAACTTATTGAGCATGAAAATAACTGGCTTGAAATCGAAATGGAGCGTGAGGAATTAGAGGATTAATTCTTAAACAGGCCTTTTAATTTGGCAAAAAACCCAGACGAAGTCGGGCTGTTATTTTCTTTTGATATTTTTTGAAATTCTTCTAATAATTCACGTTGACGTTTAGAAAGGTTTTGCGGAATTTCAACGTCCATTTGCACATATAAGTCGCCAAATTTCGTAGTTCTTAAAATTGGCATACCTTTGCCCTTTAAGCGCACTCTTTGCCCCGGTTGCATTCCTTTATCCACTTTTACCTTTGCCCTTTTGCCATCAAGAGTTGGCACTTCAAAATCACCACCAAGCGCTGCAACAGACATGGTAATTGGCACACGTGCATAAATATCAGCGCCATCACGAGCAAATAACTCATGAGATTTTATTGTAACAAATATATAAAGATCGCCAGCAGGGCCACCACGCATTCCAGCCTCGCCCTCATTGCTTAAGCGAATACGAGTGCCATCTTCAATTCCTTTTGGAATATCAACTGAAAGTTTACGAGATTTTTGCACCCGCCCCTGCCCCGTACAATCTGTGCAAGGTTGATCCATAGTTTGCCCACGTCCATGACAATGCGGGCATGTGCGCTCAATAGTAAAAAAACCTTGCGAAGCGCGTACCTTGCCATGACCATTGCATGAGCTACATGCGCTCATTCCCGTGCCCGGCTTTGCGCCCGAGCCTTCACAAATCTCACAAGCGGCCATGCTTGGAACATCAATTTCAACAGTGCGCCCTAAAAACGCTTCATCTAATTCTACTTCAAGATTATATCTAAGATCAGAACCCCTTAAAGCCGAAGGGCGCTCTCGCCCTCGAGCGCCAGCCGCTCCTGCAGCTCCCCCTGCCGCTCCCATAAAATCGCCAAAAATATCTTCAAACATATCGGACATAGAAGACGAGAAATCATTACCAAAACCTTGCGCTTGCCCTCGTGCGCCCATGCCACCATTTTCAAAAGCTGCATGGCCAAAACGATCATAAGCGGCACGTTTTTGCGGGTTTTTTAGAGTGTCGTATGCCTCGCTGATTTCTTTGAATTTATGTTCAGCGCTTTCATCGTTCGGGTTACGATCTGGGTGGAACTGCATTGCCAATTTACGATAGGCAGATTTAAGTACCTTTTCATCGGCGCTTTTTTCAACCTCTAATATTTCATAATAACAAATTTTAGACAATTTGTAGCACCCTTAATTTGTAGTACCCTATAAAATGGCTTAGGGGCAAACATGCCCCCAAACCTTATTTATTGTTAACCAATGATTTTATGACTTTTTATCATCATCATTTATTTCATCATTAACTTCTTCAAAATCAGCGTCCACAATATCATCGTCTTCTTCGCCTGATTGAGCTTCATCGCTCTCTTGCTCGCCTTCTTCTTGCTGAGCCTTATACATAGCCTCACCAAGTTTCATTGAAGCCTCACCAAGAGTATCGGTTTTCTCTTTAATCTCGTTCGCATTTTCATCTTCAAGTGCAACTTTGAGATCTTCAAGCGCTGTTTCAATCGCTTCTTTATCTTCTCCACCAACCTTATCACTATGCTCTTTCATAGATTTCTCGGTTGAATGAATAAGGCTTTCAGCTTGGTTTTTCGCTTCAACTAATTCACGCTTTGCCTTATCAGCATCAGCATTTGCTTCTGCTTCTTCGACCATGCGCTCAATGTCCGCATCCGATAGACCACCAGAGGCTTGAATACGAATTTGTTGCTCCTTGCCTGTGCCCTTATCTTTTGCCGAAACATTTACGATACCATTGGCATCAATATCAAATGCTACTTCAATTTGCGGAATACCACGAGGCGCTGGCGGAATACCTGTAAGATCAAAACGACCAAGCGACTTATTATCAGAGGCCATTTCACGCTCGCCTTGGAACACATTAATTGTCACGGCTGATTGATTATCTTCAGCGGTTGAAAAAGTCTGTCCCTTTTTGGTTGGGATAGTTGTGTTACGATCAATAAGACGAGTAAACACACCACCCAAAGTTTCAATGCCAAGTGAAAGCGGGCTAACATCAAGCAACAATACGTCCTTAACATCACCTTGCAAAACACCAGCCTGAATTGCCGCACCAAGCGCCACAACTTCGTCTGGGTTCACGCCCTTATGTGGGTCTTTGCCAAAAAACTCTTTTACGGTTTCTTGCACTTTAGGCATACGTGTCATGCCACCAACCAACACTACTTCATCAATATCACCAGCCTTAAGACCTGCATCTTTTAGTGCTTTTTTAATTGGCTCAACTGTGCGCTTAATCAAATCTTCAACCAAGCTCTCAAACTTTGCTCTAGTTAGTTTAAGTTGGAGATGTTTAGGACCTGACGCATCAGCGGTAATGAAGGGTAGGTTAACTTCGGTTTGCGATGAAGAAGAAAGCTCGATTTTAGCCTTTTCAGCCGCTTCTTTTAAGCGTTGAAGTGCCATTTTGTCTTTTCTTAAATCAATGCTTTGCTCTTTTTTGAACTCATCAGCAAGATATTCAACAAGGCGCATATCAAAATCTTCACCACCAAGAAAAGTATCACCATTGGTTGATTTAACTTCAAATACACCATCACCAATTTCAAGGATAGAAACATCGAACGTTCCGCCACCAAGATCATAAACTGCAATAATGCCAGTATTATCTTTGTCTAAACCATAGGCAAGAGCTGCGGCAGTTGGCTCGTTAATAATGCGCAAAACTTCAAGACCAGCAATTTTACCAGCGTCTTTAGTTGCTTGGCGTTGGCTATCATTAAAATATGCTGGAACGGTAATAACTGCTTGGGTAACTTCTTCACCAAGATAGCTCTCGGCGGTTTCTTTCATTTTACCCAAAATCATGCCCGAAACTTCACTTGGTGACATTTTCTTGCCATCAACTTCAACCCAAGCATCACCATTATCCCCTTTAACAATTTTATAGGGAACAAGTTTCTTGTCCTTCTTTACCATCGGATCATCATAACGACGACCAATAAGGCGCTTAACTGCAAATAATGTGCCCTCAGGATTGGTAACGGCTTGGCGTTTTGCAGGCTGACCAACAAGGCGCTCGCCATCTGCTCCAAAAGCTACCATTGAAGGGGTTGTGCGCGCACCTTCGGCGTTTTCAATAATTTTAGGATCTTTGCCGTCCATAACAGCGACACATGAATTAGTTGTTCCTAAATCAATTCCAATAATTTTTCCCATTATCTATTCCTCTTAATTTTAGCGAACTTTATTTAACCCCAAATAGCGGCGGTATATTTCAAGTCCCTGATGGGTAAATGCTCAATAGAGCGTTGTGGCGTATATAAGGTTCACTTGAGTGACCTTCAAGCACCAAATCAAATATTTTTGTTTTTTATGCCTGTTTATCAATATATTGCTTTGAAAAACTTATATCACCGTCTTCAAATGGCTTTTCATCTACCTTTGGAGGTTTTGAGCCCTTTGCAATTCCAACCAAAGCTGGGCGCAAAATCCGCTCGCCAATTACAAAACCGGGTTGAATTTCTTCAACAATAGTTCCATCAGGTTCTGAGCTGTTTGGCACTTCAAACATTGCTTGGTGCTTATGAGGGTCAAACTTTTCGCCCAATGATAAAATCGGCTTCACACCGTTTGCTTGTAAAAGGCGCTGCATCTCACGATCAGTCATTTCTATGCCCTCAACCAAAGAGTTTAGAACCTTATCTCCACTTTCCCTAGCCTCTTTTGGAACGGTAGATAAAGCACGAGAAAGATTATCGGTAGCGCCAAGCATATCACGAGCAAAATTGGCAATCGCATAAGTGCGAGCTTCGCCAACTTCTCTTGCGGTACGCTTTCGCAAATTTTCCATTTCTGCAATAGTGCGCAAAAGTCGATCTTTCATGTCGGCATTATCTGCAACTAAAATCTCATTTTCAGCATTTAATGCGGCAATTGGATCAATCTCTTGATTTTCATTTTCCTCGTTAAGAGGCGATTCTAGGTTTTCTTCGTCAATATTATCATTGTCTTCTTGCATATTTAGCTCTTACTTTATTAAATTATAAATTAGTATAATTGTTCTTAACTGCATATCGGCGTTCTTATTACAGATATCAACTCTTAAGTGCAACAATTCTTGAAATAACATGTGCTGTATAATCAACTACTGGCACAATGCGAGCATAATTTAGCCTTGTAGGGCCAATTATCCCCAGTGCCCCCACAATATTTTGCGAACCGTCCTTAAAAGGGGCAATTATAACCGAAGATCCTGAAAGAGAAAATAATTTATTTTCCGATCCAATGAAGATTCTAACCCCCTCCCCCGAATCAGCGTCATTGAGTAAATCAATTAGTCCTTGTTTGCTTTCTAATTCATCAAATAATTCACGCACCCGCACCAATTCTTCAGATGCCATTGTATCATTAATAAGGTTTGCTCGCCCTCTAACAATTAAAGTTGGCTTGGCTTTTGAGGCAGATTTTGAAAGAGTTGCAATTCCTGCATCGATTAATTTTGCAGTTAAATCATCTAATTGCATTTGTTGATTTTCATGTTGGTCTAATAAAACATCTCGTGCCTCAGATATAGTGCGCCCCAACATATAATGGCTTAAATAATTACTTGCCTGCTCTAGCGCATTTGAACTTACACCCTTTTCAACATTAAAAACCCGATTTTCTACCTGCCCATCATCTCCCACCAAAACCGCCATCACAGTTTCACTATCAAGACGCACAAATTCTATATGCTTAAGCACCATATCAGTTTTAGAAGTTATCACCATGCCAGCACCCTGACAAAGCCCAGAAAGCAACGTGCTGGCCTTAGTCAATAAGTCCTCAAGCGCAACATCATCAGTGCCGTGCTCAATTTGCTTTGCAATATTTTGCCGCTCTTCATTGTTAATTGTGCCAGTTTCAAGCATAGCATCAACAAAGAACCTTAACCCAGATTGCGTAGGCGCTCGCCCTGCCGAAATATGCGGTGCGGCAATTAGTCCAAGCTCCTCTAAATCCATCATTACATTACGAACCGATGCAGGGGAGAGGCTAGTTTGTAACATACGGGAAAGCTGGCGTGAGCCAACTGGCTCGCCCGTTTCAATATATGATTCTACTAGGCGCTTAAAAATATCTTGTGAACGCTGATTAAGCGAAGTTAGAAATTTTTCTGAATTTGAATTTTTATCCATATCCTTAAATATAGATATTTATCTAAAATGCCAAATAAATTATGCTTTCAAATATTATTAATAACATATAAAGATTTGCTTTTAAGAGGAAAACAAAATGAGACCATCAGGACGACAATTAAATGAAATGCGAAATGTAACTATTGAGCGCAATATTGCTCCACAGGCAGAAGGTTCTTGCCTTATTAGTTTTGGCAATACCAAAGTTTTATGCACAGCATCGGTTGAAACCAAACTACCGCCGTGGCGACGTGGGCAGGGCGTTGGTTGGGTTACGGCTGAATATGGCATGTTACCACGCTCAACTGGCTCTCGCATGCGCCGAGAAGCAACGCAGGGCAAACAAAGCGGGCGAACGCAAGAAATCCAGCGCCTCATAGGTCGCTCAATGCGTGCTATTATTGATATGGAAGCACTTGGTGAAAATCAAGTCACCCTTGATTGTGATGTTATTCAGGCCGATGGTGGCACTCGCACTGCCGCAATTTCTGGCGCTTATGTGGCGCTTAGTGAGGCAATTTCTTGGATGATGGCACGAGATATTATTAAAAAAAATCCAATTAAAGATAATATTGCCGCAATTTCTTGTGGTATATATCAAGGTGCACCAGTGCTTGATCTTGATTATATTGAGGATAGCGAGGCTGAAACAGACGCCAATTTTGTTATGAGTGGGTCTGGTAAGATAATTGAAATTCAGGGCACTGCTGAACAGAACCCCTTTTCTCGTGATGAATTAAATCAATTATTAGATTTAGCGCAAAAGGGAATTGGCGAAATAATTACAATTCAAAATGAGGCGCTGGCTAAATAATGAGCGATTGGTTCAAATTAAAACGTGGTGATAGATTGCTTTTAGCGACCCATAATAAAGGCAAGCTAAAAGAATTTTCCGATCTATTTGCGCCCTTTGGCCTAGAAATTATTTCAGCAGGGCAATTAGGCTTAAAAGAGCCAATAGAGAACGGCACAAGTTTTAGAGAAAATGCCGCCATTAAGGCTCATGCTAGTGCAAAGGGGGCTAACATGATTGCGCTTGCCGATGATAGTGGGTTGATGGTTGATGCGCTTGATGACGCTCCCGGTATTTATACTGCTGATTGGGCTGAGAAACCTGATGGCACTCGTGATTTTGATATTGGCATGAAAAAGGTCGAGGACGAATTACAAAAAGCTGGCGCAACTTTACCAAAACAAAGAAAAGCCTCCTTTAATGCCACCCTTTGCCTTGCTAATCCACTTGGAGATGAGCTATTCTTTGAGGGGACAATAAATGGCGAAATGGTCTGGCCGCCTCGTGGGGATTTAGGTTTTGGATTTGATCCAACTTTTAGCCCTCAAAATTATGATATAAGTTTTGGTGAAATGAGTTCTGAAATGAAACATAGTTATAAAAGAGGGGAGCAAGGGCTAAGCCATCGCTCTCGTGCTTTTGCAAAAATGATTGAGGCATGTTTTGACTAAAAATCTAACTCGAGCAAATGGACTTTTTGGTATTTATATTCATTGGCCATTTTGCGTGGCTAAATGCCCCTATTGCGATTTTAATTCGCACGTTCCGCACGCCCGATCAATAGGCGGTGCGTTTAGCGAAGATGAATTTGTTGCAAGCTATAAAATTGAATTAGCGCATTACGCAAACTTAAAACCAAAACAAAAAGTGCAATCAATTTTCTTTGGTGGTGGCACACCCTCGTTAATGAGCGCCAAAGCGGTTGGTGCAATAATCGAAGAAATTCATGGCCTATATGATGTTGCTGATAATGCTGAAATTACCCTTGAAGCTAACCCAAATTCTGTTGAGGTAGCAAAATTTAAGGATTATAAAGCCGCTGGCATAAACCGGGTTTCGGTTGGTGTGCAATCACTAAGAGATGACGAATTAATAAAACTAGGACGCACCCATTCAGTATCAGAGGCAAAATCTGCTATTGCCATTGCGCAAAGTATTTTTGAGCGCTCAAGTTTTGATCTTATTTATGCTCGCCCTGAGCAAACTCTTGAAGATTGGCGAGTTGAACTTAACGAAGCGATTGATATGTCGGCAGGGCATATTTCGCTTTATCAACTAACTATTGAGCAAGGCACACGGTTTTTTGATTTAGCATATTCTGGCAAATTAATAATGCCAAATGCTGATTTAAGCGCCGATTTTTATCAGCTAACAAATGAAATATGTAATGAAGCTTTTATGCCAGCTTATGAAATTTCTAATCATGCCGTAAAGGGTGAAGAAAGCTTGCATAATTTATTATATTGGCGCTATGGCGAATATGCAGGAATAGGCCCAGGGGCGCATTCTCGCCTTGTTTTAGATAATGTGCGCCATGCCTTAGACAATGAAAGATTGCCGCATATTTGGCACAATAAGGTGAGCAATATTGGGCATGGCATTGTTACAAATGACAAGCTAACCTATGAAGAAGAGGGCGATGAATTATTGTTAATGGGCTTGCGTCTAAGCGAGGGGATTGACCCTAAAAGATTTGAGCAATTATCAGGGCGAGCGCTTGATAAGCATAAAATAAAAGATCTGTTGGGATATGGTTATGTTGAGCATCTTAATAATGGCAATCTAAGAGTAACCAATAGTGGTTTTAGCGTGCTTGATGCGGTGGTTGCTGATTTAGCTGCATAAATCATTTTTAAGTTTGCTGCATTAATTTCTTTTGTCTGCGCCTGATTATCGAAGAGGGAATATTCATAGATTCTCGATATTTAGCAACCGTGCGCCGAGCAATATCAACCCCAAGTTCCTCCTGCAACATTTGCCCTATCTTATCATCAGAAAGAATAGCCTTGGCACTTTCTGCTTTGATTAGATTTTTTATACTAAATCTCACTGCTTCTGCCGAATGCTCTGCTTGACCAATATTTGAGGCAAGAGCGCTCGTGAAGAAATATTTCATTTCAAATAATCCTCGCTCACAAGAGATATATTTATTTGCTGTTACTCGAGAAACAGTTGATTCGTGCATTTCAATTTCATCGGCAACCATTTTTAAGGTCATAGGCTTAAGTCTCGATACGCCATGATGAAAAAAGCCATTTTGAAAACGCACAATTTCAGTTGCAACTTTAAGAATAGTTTGCGCCCGCTGATCAAGGCTTTTAGTAAGCCAATTAGCCGTTTGCATACAATCAGATAGGAAAATCTTTTCTTGTTTATTGCGGAGCTTTTTTGAAACTAAAGCGTAATAATTTTGATTAATTAATATGCGTGGTAAAATTTCAGAATTTAACTCAATGAGCCAAGAGCCATCATTGCTTTTGCGCACAAATACATCGGCAATAATCGCCTGCATTGGCGCTCCATCAAAAGCCAGAGCAGGCTTTGGATCAAGTTCACGCAATTCAGATAACATGTCGCTAATATCTTCTTTACTTGCCCCAATTTCTCGCTCTAAAGTTAAAAAATCATGCCTTTCAATAAAATGTAAATTATCAAGCAATTTCATCATTAAAGGGTCAAGCCTATCACGCTCTTTAAGTTGAATGGCTAAACATTCAGGCAAATCCCTAGCAAACACGCCAAGAGGCTCGCAACTCTGTAATTCTTTTAGAACTGAAATTACCTCATGTTCTTCAATATTAAGCAATGTTGCAATTTCTTCACAAGGACTATCTAAATAGCCTCTTTCATCAAGATTATTTACTAATTGGTGGGAAATGATTAGTTTTAATTGATCACTGAACATAAGCGATATTTGCTCTAATAAATGATCGCTTAGGGTTTTCTTGCTGGCAGTATAAGAATCTATATCTGCGCCTTGTGAATTGTTAAAAACTTCTCCCATTGATTTATAGTTATTTATGGATTGGGAAATCGAATCTTGTCCAACTTGTTCAGGAAATAAGTTTTCAGTATCAGTATCAGTATCAAAACTATCGGCAATTTGCTCAGCGCTACCTAATGTATCAGGTAGAGAATGGTTTTCTTCACTATTATTAGCATTTTCTTCTGTCCTATCACTATCTTGCGCTCTTTGCTCATCATCACGCTCAATTAATGGGTTGCGCTCAAGCTCCTCATTAACAAAAGCCGCTAGCTCTAAATGCCCTAATTGCAGCAATTTAATTGACTGCATTAATTGCGGAGTTAGAGTTAGGCTTTGAGATTGCCTTATTTCTAAACGTGGACCAAGACCCATTATTTGCTCCAAAAG
>JAMONS010000041.1 GCA_027065555.1 Hyphomicrobiales bacterium
GCCTAAAATCAAAACCACCAATCTTAGAATTGCCCTCAGCGTCAATTTCACCACGATCAAATTGCGCTCGTTTTTCTTTATCAGACAATAAATCATAGGCATTCGTCACTTCAGAAAATTTTTCTTGCGCTTTTGTATCATCTTTATTTTTATCAGGATGATAGATTTTTGCCTTCTTGCGATAGGCAGATTTAACTTCCTTTTCGCTAGAAGATTTATCAATGCCTAATATTTTATATGGATCACGCATATTTTTTTCCAAAAAGTTGCTATTTTTATATTCTAAACGCATATATGGCTATTGGAATTATAATTGTCTAGGGTAAATGAAAAGGTTAAAATAAATATGAGTAAGCAAAACCTTAGCGATATTTTGTTTAATGATGACAATGATAGTTTTGTTTGCCCTTTTGAGCTGTTTGAAGAATGGTATCAACAGGCGCAAGAAGCGGAAACAGATTATCCAAATGCACTAACTTTTGCAACTGTTGATAAAGAGGGAATGCCAGATGCACGCATTTTGCTTATGAATGGGCGTGATGAGCGTGGCTTTGTGGTCTATATGAACCTTGAAAGTACTAAGGGGCAACAATTAAAGAATAATCCAAAGGCGGCAGCTTTATTTTATTGGAAGGCATTACGTCGACAAGTCAGAATACGAGGATTTGTTGAGCAAGTGAGTGATGAGGAGGCAGATGCTTATTTTGCTACTCGCCCAAAAGGCTCACGCATTGGCGCTCATGCTTCAAAGCAATCTCGCCCATTAGATAGCAGAGAAACATTATTAAATCGTACCAAAGAGCTTGAAAAACAATATCCCGATGAATTTGTGCCAAGACCAAAAAATTGGTCGGGATATAGAATTATTCCACTTGAAATAGAATTTTGGAAAGACGGAAAATATCGACTGCATGATAGGGTTTTATTTAAGCGAGAAAATGCTAATGCTGTTTGGCAAACTATTCGGTTGAACCCATAAAGAGCTTTCTATAATGCGTATTGTCCTTAAAACATCAAAATTAGCTAGCTGGTCACGCCGCCTAGGCTCTATTGCATTTCCTGTTTTAGCTTTTTCTGTATTTATGCACCGCTCAGGATCTATTGATTCTGAAACATTTCATTTAATTGTCTTTTTAGGGCTAGCAACTGCTTTTTTAGCAATTATTTTTGCCCTTATATCTTTTATTATCCTGTGGTTCAGTGGTGATAAGGGCTGGGGGCGTGGGGTAACTGGCTTAATATTAGGAGGCCTATGCGTTGCCCCTTTATTATTTGCCTTAGTGCAATTTCAAAAATACCCTATTGCTCGTGATGTTTCGACAAACCCTGAAACACAAATTGAATTGCTTTCACCTCTTTCAAGCATAACAAATGTAGAGCAAGCAAACCAACAAGAATTAACCAGCGCTTTTCCTAACATGGTGGTTCGTTATTATCCCCTTAGTGCAGAAATTTCCTATGATTTAGTAAAAAGACAGATAACACAAAACGGCTGGGAAATAATTGGCGAAAGGCCAATTATAGGAAATGATACTGGTCAAATAAATGCTATTATTATGACATTGTTTGGTTGGCGTGATGAAATAGCAGTTCAAATAGAAGAAAATGCGCAAGGCACAACAATAAAAATGCGCTCGGCTTCATTAATCGCTGATAGTGATTTAGGGAGCAATGGCAAGAGAATTGAAAGATTTTTATTAGGTATGGATAATGCTATAACTAAATATGCAAGAGATAATTTGATGTTAGAGCAACCACCAGTTCCTCACGAAAGAACTTCGCAATAATTTTCGTTAATTAATATCTAAAAATTGCTATCATATTTCCAGCCCTTTAGTGAGAGGCTTGAGGCAATTTTGCCTTTATCCAATAAATACTCTAAATGTGCTTTTAAGGTAAGGCGAGCTGCAAAGCGTGTGCGCCCCTTATGTGATGGGTAAATAATATTAACTAGCTCATTTATTGTTAGAGATTTATCTTTTAACGCCTGCAAAATTTGACTATTACGCTTTTCTCTATGCTGTTTAAGAGCAATGGTATGCTGTTTGGAGTTTTTTATTTCACCACCATGTGCAGGCAAATATTTTTTCCAATTACTTGTTATAACCTTATCCAAAGAGGCAAAATAATCGCTTAATGAGCCATCAGGTGTAGCTATAAGAGTAGAGTTCCAACCCATAATATGATCGCCTGTAAAAAGATATGGGCTATCTATTAATCCGAATGAAAAATGATTAGCGCAATGACCTGGTGTAGCTATTGCTTTAATTTCAACGTCGCCAAATCTAAGCTTTTCACCATCAGATAAGGTTTTGTCGGGTACTAAATCCCAATCACATGCATTTTTTAAGTGGTTAGTTTCAAACAGGTGCTTTTTGCGTGATAATCTATGTTTCCCGCCAAAATAAATTGGTGCGTTAGTTTCTTTAGCAAGCTTAAGTGCAAGGCGAGAATGATCAATATGAGTATGGGTTAGTAAAATCGCACTAAGCTTTCGCCCATCTATTGCCGCTAAAAGCGCTAATAAATGATTAGAATCATCGGGTCCAGGATCAATTAGGGCTAAATTATCTACTCCCAAAATATAGCTATTAGTACCTGTAAAAGTGAAAGCAGAAGCATTTGGCGCGGTTACTCTCATAATATTGGGAGCAATTTTTACTGCTATTCCAGTATTTGGATTAAAATCCCTATTAAATTTTAGTGAACTTGAGCTTGTAACCATTGCTATTTATACATTTATTTTGTTAAGAGTG
>JAMONS010000042.1 GCA_027065555.1 Hyphomicrobiales bacterium
ATTCTCAGCTAAAAGCTTCAAGTCATTTTCAGCATTTTCGCGCTGATTTAATAGATGTTGAAAATAGAATTACAGCATCACGTCGTTTTTACAATCTCACAGTAGCTGAATTGAATGCCACTATACGTCAATTCCCTGGTAGTATGGTTGCATCTAAAAATGGGCTTGGAATTCGTAAGGCTTATGAGTTGGGTGCAGAAAGAATGATAATGGACGAACCAGTATTGATTAAGTTCTAACTTTGATTCTTTAAGATTAAAATATCACTCACATAAATTGTTTGGAGGATGCGATGTCTAGGGTTAATGGATTTTATGGACATATTGTGCGGAACAATTTTCGTTCCCTATGGATGTTTGGTGGGTTTTTCTTTTCTTTTCACCTTGTTGCTGGTGTTTTGCTTGCTTTGCCTATTCTTATATTGTCAACAATGGACGGAAAAATTCCTAATATGATTTTTATGGATCCTATTGGTTATTTCGCCAGTTATGGTTTATGGGTTTCAGCTTTTGGTGCATGTGTATTCCTGTTTCAAATTTTAACTTTTAAGGGTAGCTTGCAAAATAATTTAGGTTTTCGAGTAATAGAAAAAACAGAAAATCCTAGGCTCTTTCGAATTGTCGAACCATTAGCTATTACTGCTGGGATTTCAATGCCATCGATTTCCATTCTCCAAACAAATGCTTGCAATGCCTTTGCCTGTGGGTTTACTAAAAATTCTGCAACGATAATAGTGACTAAAGGTTTACTGCAAAGACTTGATGATGATGAACTTTCTGCAGTAATAGCCCATGAAATTACTCACATTGTAAATGCAGATATTCGTTCAATGGCTTTTACTAATATTACAGTATCGACTTTAGATAAATTATCCAAACTTAACCCACTAAAAGTGGAAGGAACAAAAAAAGTTATTTTTTTAGTACTGTTTCCTCCGTTTTTAATCCTTTTTCTTGCAGCAGGATTTGTTTCAAGCATAGCACAAACAATATCCAAAATGTCGCGCTATTTAATTGCTAGTTCTCGTGAATATATAGCTGACGCTGAAGCTGTGCGGCTTACCCATAACCCCGCAGCGTTGATTTCTGCTTTGCAAAAAATCGAAGGTAATAGCATAATTGAAGAACTTGATCCAATGATAGACGCAATGATGATTGATGGGGCATCAGTGGGCGAGTTTGCAACTCACCCTACCATTGCTGAGCGCATCACCACTTTGAGGCAATATTCTGGTGCAATGGCTTATGATACGGGAATTAGAAAAGATACTCGAAATTCACAACACTCATATAGTTTTAATAATATGTCTCATCAGAAACAGGTAACTTCTAACTCTGGCAATGGAAGTTTTGGCAGAAGAACTTCTGTAAATACAACGCAAATATTTAGCCAAACAATGGCAGCTGGCAATGGTAATTTTGGAAGTTTTGATAAATCAATGCCTATCGCAACTAACAAGCCAGCACCGAAATCATTAATCAATCGTGTTAATGTAGATTCCGATAAAAACGCATTTGGTTTCACTTCTTCTATAACAACAAAATTGATAATTGGCTTTCTTATATTATTTATAGCTCAACAAGTTGCTTTTAATGGTGCTAGAAATACGTTAAGCGCAAACTCGGCAACTAATGACTCTAATGTTTTAAGTAAAAATACCCCATCTAATGGCTCTCTTAATATTAGGAAATATGAAACTAAAAAATAAAAAGAATGACATGACAATGCTTGCTAGGTATTTAAGGCAATTTAAAAGCAATAGTTATTTATTTTGGTTGGATTATCTAATATTCATTAGACATTATATATTGTGCAATTGCATTAAGATCTTCATCAGTTAAGAACCGTGTTCCCTCGGTAACAATTTTACCCATAGAGTCACCAAATACATCGCCATCTGGTTTTGTGCCAGTTTTGAGCGAAAACACAATATCGCTTATTTCCCAATTCTGCTTGCTTAAATAATCTGCCGCAATGGGAGGGACTTTTTTGCCTTTTTCGCCACTATCATCACCCTCAAATAGCCGATTATCATCTATGCCTCCAAATGGATTTTTAGGCGAATGACAAACCGAGCAATGAGCAGGCCCTGTTGCAAGATATGCCCCACGATTCCATTGATCAGATTTTTCTGGGTTTGGCTTATAGATTTCAGACTTAAAAAACAGCTTCTTCCAAGCGCTTAATAAAAATCTATATTGAAAAGGAAATTTCAAATCATGCTCAGGTGCTTTGCCAGATACAGCAGGGACAGTTTTAAAAGCCTCCCATAAATCAATAATATCCTGATCTGACATTGAGGTGTAATTTGGATAGAGAAACACGGGATAATAGTTTTTCCCCTCTGGGTTAACTCCATGCACCAACGCATTTGAAAAATTATCTAATGTCCAATTACCAATTCCATCAATTTTATTAGTAGTAATATTGGGCGCATAAAAAGTTCCAAATGGGGTTTTCATTGCTTCACCACCAGCAAAAACTGCTCCATTTTCTTTTGTATTTGTATGGCAAGCAAAACAACTTGAGGCTCGAGCAAGATATGCCCCTTTAGCAACATCGCCCACTAAGCCATCAAAATTTCTTGGCTCTATTTTTGTCGGCCAAAACAACCAAGCGGCAACGCTAATACCAGTAACCATGCCAACCATAGTTACACTAAGAAAAAGCTTTTTTAATTTCATATTATTTGCTCTTTATTTCTTTTTTTCACGAAATGTCGTGTGACAGGCGGCGCAATTTTTAGCTAGGCTTTG
>JAMONS010000043.1 GCA_027065555.1 Hyphomicrobiales bacterium
GCACCACCGCCAAGAATTATCCTTCGTGAAACCATTTTCTATCTCCCTTATAAGGTCAATAGTTTCATTTTATTTAGTGATTGTCAAAAATAGCTCTTATTCCCCCTCCCCCTCGCGGGGAGTGAGTAACGACCCTTGTGGTCAAATCGCTTAAGAAGCGATTTGAGTTGCGAACGCACTGAGCAACGCTGCGAAGGGCTAGTAGGGGTGAGGGTTTCATAATTAAATGAAACTAACTCAATCTATTAAGCGCATCAGTTAATTTATCACGTTTTTGAGCTGCATCATTCTTGCGCTTGCGCTGATCCTCAATCACATGCTCAGGAGCTTTTGAGGTAAAATGCTCGTTGCTTAGTTTTTTATCAACGCCATCTATTTCCGCCTGTAGTTTCGCAATGCTCTTATTTAGGCGTGCTTTTTCTACTTCGATATCAATCACATCACCAAGCGGCAGGGCGAATGTCGCCTCTCCTTGCACAAATTGCGCTGAATTGGCTGGTACGTTTTCGCTAAACTCAATATTTTCAATTCGTGCAAGTCGTTTTATTGCTGGCATTTGCGAATTGACTTTAGAGCGAGTTTCCTCCCCCTCACCTACAATATGAAGTGGAATTTTTGCGCTGGCTGGCACGTTCATTTCGGCTCGCACTGAGCGAATGGAAGTGATGAGGGTAATCAACCAACTTATTTCAGCATCCGCTTTTTCATTTTCTAAACCAGCAAGTTCTGGCCAAGATGAGATGATTAGCATTTTGTTGCGTTGCTCGCCATTTTGCCCCGTTTGCGCCCATAATTCTTCGGTAACAAATGGCATGAATGGGTGCAATAGTTTTAGAATTTGATCTAGTGTAAAGGCAGCAGTTGCACGAGTTTCTGCTTTTGCTGCTTCGTCCTCACCACCAAATAAAGGCTTTGCCAATTCGATATACCAATCGCAAAACTTATTCCACACAAATTCATAACAAGCATTTGCCGCTTCGTTGAAACGAAACTCCTCAATCGTTCTAGTAACATCGTTCACCGCCCGAGAAGCCTCACCAATTATCCATTGGTTTAGCGGGTTTTTCACCGCTTTAGGATCGAACCCTTCAACTCGCTGGCAATCGTTCATTTCTAAAAAACGAGCCGCATTCCAGATTTTAGTAACAAAGTTTCGGTAGCCCTCAACACGAGGAAGCGAGAGACGAATGTCCCTGCCCTGCGCCGCCATTGCCGCCAAAGTAAAGCGAGTTGCATCTGCTCCATATTCATCAATTAATTCAAGCGGATCAATCACATTGCCTTTAGATTTTGACATTTTTTGCCCCTGCTCGTCACGCACAAGCGCATGAACATAGACTTTTGCAAAAGGCTCTTTTTCCATAAATTCAAGCGAGAGCATCATCATTCTGGCAACCCAGAAAAAGATAATATCAAAGCCTGTTACCAATACAGAAGTTGGGTAATATTTTTTTAATTCGTCTGTTTCATCTGGCCAGCCAAGTGTTGAAAAAGCCCATAGGCCTGATGAAAACCAAGTATCGAGAACGTCAGGATCTCGTTTTAACTCAACCGCTTTGCCGTAATGTTGCTTGGCAAGTTCAAGTGCCTCATTTTCATCAGCAGCAACAAAGATTTCACCATCTTCAGAGTACCAAGCAGGAATCTGATGCCCCCACCATAATTGGCGAGAGATGCACCATGGTTGAATATTATCCATCCAATGATAATAGGTATTTTTCCAGTTATCTGGCACGAATTTTGTGCGTCCCTCACGAACAGAAGCGGCGGCAGGTTTTGCTAGCTTTTCAGCGTCCACATACCATTGATCGGTTAGCATTGGCTCAATCACCACGCCAGATCTATCGCCAAATGGTTGGGCGATAATTTTTTCCTCGACCCCACGATAAAACCCAAGTTCTTTGATTTCTTTTAGCACCAGCTTTCGTGCCACAAACCTATCAAGCCCCTCGTAATGTTTTGGAACATTATTTATTGGCGTAACAATCATTCTCGCCTCGCCATCCATAAGCGGAATGAGCGGGATATTATTACGTCTTGCGACCTCAAAATCATTAAAATCATGCGCACCAGTAATTTTCACCGCACCAGTGCCAAATTCAGGGTCAGGATATTCATCTGCAATTATTGGGATATGACGCTCGGCGATTGGCAAACGAACCATTTTACCGATTAGGTTTTTATAGCGCTCATCAGAGGGATGAACCGCCACCGCTCCATCGCCAAGCATGGTTTCTGGGCGAGTAGTGGCAATGACGATTTCGCTTATGCCGTCAACTTCGCCGTTCACCAATGGATAGGCGAATGACCACATGTGACCATTGACATCTTTTTGCTCTACTTCAAGATCTGAAATGGCAGTTTGAAAAGTCGGATCCCAATTTACCAAGCGTTTGTCTTTATAAATAAGACCTTTTTTATGTAGCTCAACAAAGACCTTAACCACCGCTTCTGATAGACCTTCGTCCATCGTAAAACGCTCACGTGACCAATCGCATGACGCTCCAAGTCGGCGCAACTGATTAAAAATCGTGCCGCCACTTTCCTCTTTCCACTCCCAAACTTTTTTAATAAATGCCTCACGCCCCATCTCTTTGCGACTAGGCAAACCTTGCTCAGCGAGTTGACGCTCAACCACCATTTGCGTTGCAATGCCAGCATGATCCATTCCCGGTTGCCAAAGCACGTCTTTGCCACGCATTCTCTCAAAGCGAATTAAGATATCTTGAATTGTGTTATTTAGCGCATGACCAATATGCAACGAGCCTGTAACATTTGGCGGTGGAATTACGATTGAGTATGGTGTTGCGCCCTCGCTCGCTCCAGCGCCAGCTTTGAATGAGCCTGCATCTTCCCATGCTTGATATATACGGTTTTCAGCACTTTTGGGTTCATATTTTTTTTCAATCATAAAGTAAACTCATTTATTAAAACATCACGCTAAAGCAAGAAATAGACAATATTTCTTACAATGCCAAGCAAAGAAAGTTGCTTCGCTATAATTTTTTTGGGAAATTATTAAAATTGCGCTTAACGACCACGTGAAAGTCGCTCGACTTCCTTGCGAACCGTGTTTTCAACTATTGATGGCAGGTTTTCGTCTAGCCACTCTTTAAGCATCGGGCGTAACATTTGCCTAATCATGTTTTCTATAGTGAGATCTTTATCATCAAACCCAAAAGCACCCAATTTAGCAAAAGCACCACTAACAACAGCTGCTGTTGCTGGCTCTAATAATTGCTCAGCCATATCTGAAGAAAGATCAGTATCTGGCAATGATGGCGCAGGTGCAGAAATTTTCTCTGGCTCTGGTTCTGGCTCTGGCTCATTTTCAACAGCATCAAAAGAAATATCATCAGGCACAACTAGTTCAGATAAATCATCTTCTGGCTTCAATAAAGAATCATTTTGCTCTGAAGGACTAAATTCAATATTATCAGTTTCATCGGTAACAATTTGTTCAGAAGTCAATTCAAGAGCGTCTTCAGCTTCTTGCGCTGAATTTTCTAGTTCTTTCTCTTTTGCACTTTCATTGCTCACTATTGTTTCTTTTTCAGCCTCTTTTGCGTTCTCGCTATTACCATCTACATCATCATCTGCAATTATCTGCCTAATTGACGACAGGATTTCATCCATCGATGGTTCTTTTGCTGCAGGTTTATTCATTACTCTGTACCCGTATTCTGACCTGAAAATTGATTCGCTAGCTTTTATACTAGCCTACTTTCATAGGAATGAAAAAGCACCAAATAGCTTTTCAACATTTCTCTAAGGGTAGTAATTATATATCTATCAGAAAACTAACCGTAAAAAACATGCAAAATACTAATTTATAGCGCTATAAAATCCAGCTTATTCGCTAAGTGAGCGTAAATCCTGCCAAACATCTTCAACTTTGGTTATATATCCATCAGCTGATTTAATCTGCACATTAAGCCCAAGATCACGAGCCGACAAACGGCCAGTTGCCGAAATCAAAGAAAAAGCTGCAATATATCTATTTGATTGCGCAATTATCTCACTCTCCTGAACAAAAGTAAGATCAGCACGAGCATTTAGCACATCAAGAATGGTTCGCTGACCAACCTTTTGCTCTTCAATTACTCCATTAAGCACTTGCTTTGAAGAATAAGCAGCCGATTGCGCTGCCTCAATTTGCGCCTTTGAGTTTTGCAACCCACTCCACGAGGAAACAATCGCAGCCCTTACCTGATCTTGTGCGCTAAGCACGCCTATTTCGCTATTTATTTGATTAAGGTTAGCTTGACGCACAGAAGCTCCCATCGCCCCACCTTGATACAGAGGAACAGAAAGCGAAATTTTAACCGATGCACTTGGCGTAGTTATTCCTGAAATAAAATTCTGTGAGCCGCCTATATTACCTATCAATCTTAAGGTTGGCCCAAAAGCCCGCTTTGCTGCATCTGATCCTGATTGAGCCACTCGCACTTGTGCTTTTGCTGAAAGAATAGCTGGGTGCAATTTATTAGCATAATTTTGCGCCTCATCTAATGAACGTGGTAATAGGCCACCAAATTTAAAGCTTAAGCTTAAGTTTTGCGGCTTTTTCCCAACAAAACGTTGATAATTTGCTTGTGCGGTGCGTAAATTATTAATTGACGATTTATAAGAAGCCACCCCTTGCGCTAGTCTTGCTTTGGCTTGAGAAACATCAGTGCTTGTGCCAGCACCAATAGAAAGCTTATCTTGGCTTGAACGTACTTGCGCTTGATAAAAAGTTACATTTTCAGCTCTTAATTGCACTAGGCGTGTTTCACGAACCACATTAAGGTAAGCGGTTGCAGCTGAAAGCAGAACACTTTGCGTAGCGCTTCTAAGCGCTTGCGAAGAAACTTCTACCATAGCTCTTGCCTGTTCAAGTTGCGCATCAGTTTTTAGATTATCAAATAATGTCTGGGAATATGAAATTCCAAGAGTTCCCGAGCTAGACTCAATAACATTACCACCTGCAATAACCCATGAATTTGTAAAATCCGCACTGGCATTAATTGATGGCAACAGGCCAGAACGACCTCGTTTAATTGCAATATCTTCAGCTGATGCCTTAACACTCAATAAAGCGGAAGCAATTTGCGGGTTATTAGCATAGGCGTTGGACAATGCTTGGCGAAGTGTTTCTGCACGAGCAGAACCAGACAAAAAGAGAAAAACTATCGAAAAAATAAAAATACGAAAAAACAAAACCATATGCATTACTAAAATAACTCCTTAACATAACCTTAACGCTCTGAAGTAAGTTATTCAATCATTGTTACTTAATTAGAGCTAGCTTCTGTGCAAAAACCCAATAATTGTTTCATTTGTGCAACACTAGCTTGCGCCAAATACTTACATAACTAATTAAAAGTTAAATTCAGAGGCTTTTTCTGTTAAATAAAGAGCTGGCAATTTTATATCAAACATTTGCGTTGAACCAATATCATCACCAGTTTTTTTATATATGGTAACTATATCTATTGCGCCTTGATTTATTGCAGCAATCAAACGACCACCATCACGCAACTGCTTAAAAAGAGAGGTAGGGACACTATCAACACTACCCTCAATAATAATCACATCATAAGGGGCTTCAGATGGTAACCCCTTAGAAACATCACCATGAACAACCACCCCATTGCCAACATCTAAATCAACAAGGATTTGAGTTGCTTGATCAACAAGCTCACTATTGTGCTCAACACCAACCACAGCGCTAGCTAAATTCGCAATTATTGCTAATGAATAGCCAATGCCAGAGCCAACAACTAACACAACATCAGATGTATCTATCTGAGATGTCTGAATAAGGCGACCAATCGAAACAGGTGCCATAAGATATCGACCCGCTTGATCCAACTTTATATCCATGTCTGAATAGGCAACACTTTGATAATTTTTAGGTGCGAAATACTCTCTTGGAACATTCCCCATACTCGCCAATAGGTCGTGATCTATCACACCATTTGTAAGAAGCTGATTATCAACCATGTTTTTGCGTGTTTGATCATATTCAATTTTCAAAATTATCACCCTTAATTAATCACCATATCTTTGCTATAACGCAAACTAGCTAGAAGCAAGTTGATTTTTATAAATTTGCACATCATCAACATAAGTATTATATCTTGCTACAATTTACTTAAGAAGGCTCTTCAAAAATATAGTGATATTTATTTTGGAGATAGTTTAATAGATATTTTCCTTAAAATCAGCACAATATCGGGTATATTTTGCTAATTTTAAGGGAAATAGATGTAAATTAGCTCCCTAAAGAAATGTTGCTATACTTTTGAAGAGGCTTCTTAATAATATTTCAGTAAAACATCTCTTGTGTAATTCTAATTTCTGAAATAGAACTCGCACATAAATGAGGCCACGTGGCGGAATGGTTACGCAGCGGATTGCAAATCCGTCTATTCCGGTTCGATTCCGGACGTGGCCTCCATTTTTATATCTCACGCCAGTTCGCTTTGCGAACGGCTCCGATAAGGCGGCGCTAGCGCCGGCGAGCCCAAAGCTCGCTCTACTGAGAAATTGAGTTAGCAATCCGCTACTTTTTTACTCATGCCACAAGGCTGGCGAATTGCAAATCCATGTATTCCAGTTTATCCCTGTCTCTTATGGTTCGTCTCATGAAGCGTAAAATACCGCCAAATTATTTACTTGAATATTACCTCAAAAAGCCCCATCTATTTAGTAATATAAAACCACACAAATTGGAGAGTATTATGAAAGGTTATGTAGCAGATATTGAAGAGCTAACATTAGCAAATAAGAATTTTCGTCAGGTTCTTTATACTGGCAAGCACATGCAATTAGTGCTGATGGCAATTGCGCCGGGAGATGATATTGGTGAAGAAGTTCACGAGGGGCACGATCAATTTTTTAGGATTGAAAGTGGGCAAGGTGAGGTTTTGATTGATGATGTCAGCACCAAAATTAAAGATGATGATGTGGTGATTGTGCCAGCAGGCGCAAAGCATAATGTGCTAAATACTGGGGACGAATTGCTACAACTCTATACAATTTATAGCCCACCAGAACATAAAGACGGTGTGCTAAGAGCGACCAAAGCTGAGGCAGAAGCATCAGAAGAGCATTTTGATGGTAAAACATCAGAATAGGCTTGCGCTAGTAGATAAATATTGAACATATAGCCTAACCTCAAAATCTGGGGTTAGGCTTTTTTGGAGCAATTAATATGATAATGGGCATTTCCTCGCTGATTTTTATTCCACTTTTAGCAATTTCAATAGTGCATTTGATGTGGACATTTGGCAGCACCTACCCAACAAAAAGCGAAAAAGCATTAGCGCAAACAGTAGCAGGCTTCAAAGGAATAGAAAAAATGCCCCCTCGCCTCGCATCGTTAGCAGTATCAATAGCCACACTATTTGCAGGCATCTGGGCACTATCAATGGCAGACCCAGCCCCAAACACAACCCTAACGCTCGGCGGCGCAATCCTCTCACTAATATTTTTAGCACGAGGCATTTTTGGCTACACAAAAAAATGGCAAACCATAACGCCTGAAGAGCCCTTTAGATCAATGGACAAAAAATTCTATTCACCGCTTTGCATTGGGCTTGGTCTTGGGTTTGCTTTTCTTGTGGTGTGGCGGGTGTTTTAGAGTGCATAACATTTGCAAACCATAACGTTATGGTTTATAGTTCACCTTATGAAATATAATAATCTAACAGAAAAAAGAAAAGTCTTAGATAATTATCGACCATTACCCGATGAGTTGGTAAATAATCTTGATGACTGGTTTCGAATTGAGCTGACCTATACTAGCAACGCTATTGAGGGCAATACCCTAACTAGGCGTGAAACCGCACTTGTTGTTGAAAAAGGGATAACTGTTGGCGGCAAATCCCTAATTGAGCATCTAGAAGCTACTAATCATGCTCGTGCGCTAGACTGGGTAAAAGAGCAGGTAAGCCGCAAACCATCAAGCCTTACAAAAAAAGACATTTTACATATTCATGAAATTATTCTCAAAGGAATTGATGACACAAATTGCGGTAAATATCGCAATATTCCAGTGCGAATTTCAGGTAGTCTTGTTGTGTTGCCAAACTCGCATAAAGTGCCAGATTTAATGGCTGATTTTATAAGTTGGCTTAAAACATCAAATAATTTACACCCAGTAGAACTCGCAGCAGAAGCACACTATAGGCTTGTAACTATCCACCCATTTAGCGATGGCAATGGTCGCACAGCAAGATTGCTAATGAATTTAATATTGCTAATGTCTGGCTACCCAACAGCAATTATTCGCAAACGAGATAGGCTGGCATATATTAGCTCACTTGAAAAAGCCCAACTTGGCGGACCAATAGAGGATTATCTAAAAATAATTTCCAAATCGGTTGATCGCTCGTTAAATATTTACCTCAAAGCAGTAAAAGGCGAGGACGCAGAGCAAGATGATAGTGAAAAACTATTAAAAATAGGCGAGCTTGCCAGAAAAGTAGGGATGAGCAACTCCACTATCCGACACTGGACAAAAGAAGGCCTGCTAGAGGTAGCTGAAATCACTGACGTTGGCTATCAGCTTTATTCGCTGGATATGGTAGAGACTATTGAGCAGATTCATAGCCTAAAAAAACAACGTTTGACGTTGAAGGAAATTAAGGAGCAGTTTAAGTAAGGCCTGTACATTTTACCCTACTCTCATTTATGCTGAACCCCCACCCTCAATCCCTCCCCACAAGTGGGAGGGAAGCTTGAACTGTGATTATTTTATTGTCATTTTCCTTGAAATTAAACAAATATCTAGTCCCCCTCCCCTTTGCGGGGAGGGGTTAGGGGTGGGGGTTTTGCAAATATCAAGTCCTAAAAAAAGTTGAGAGTTATATTTTATCCTTTGGAATATTTCTTGTGAGATTTTGTCTTTAAGTTTAAGGTAATTTTAATAGTAATCAGACAAATAAAATACGTGTGGATGAAATGTCTTTTATCAAATTAATTGCATTTTTTTCTAAATCTTCAATAAATTGCTTCCTACTTTTAAATCGCCTAACATTTCTATCTCTTGTGATTATTGATACTGTTTTGGGCGCTTCCTTTTGCCCGTTAAATGCAGTATCTGGGTATTTTAATAGATTTGCTAATTCGATTGTTGTGTCCTCTCCTCGGCCTGGCCAATTTAATCGAATGCTATAATTGTTATTGTTCAAGTTAGATAATTCCTCACATAACCAGTTTATTGTGGCTTTAGCTTTTTTGCCTTTTGGCGTATTTATTTCTATAGCAAATCTATGGCAACATGCGCGTAAATCTGAAGTTACATGAAAACGAGTTTTGCTGTTTTTAAGAAAATATCCTGCTTTCAATTTGTAACTATCTGCCAATAGTTTTTTATCAAAAGCTGTGATTTCTTTAGGTGTTGATCTTGCGCCAGATGGATGGCGCAATTCTACCCCACCGTCAACTATACCATTTAACTTAGCACACAAATCTCTGCGTTCTTGTTGCCAACCGTGAACAATCTCCATTAGCCCCGGAGTGCTGGAAGAAAACCCTAATTCTGTGCTTGCAGATTGAACAAACTTTGTCCATTCAATTGGCATCATATCATATGTTTCAACGCCAGATTTATCGTGCAACATAAATGAAAGTGCGTGATGCAAGACTTGCAGTTCAGCATCGTTGCAATCATTTGTAGAGCCAATAAAAATACCTAAACAAGTTCTGATTTGTGGCCATGACAGATGAAAAATTTCACGCTTGCGCCGTTTGTTTCCTTTTAAGGTATACGGCAGTTCCTTTGGATTTAATGCAAATTCATTTGAAATTGATATTACTGCATCAATATTTAATTTACTTGCCAAGTCGGCATATTCAAGAACTTGTTCACTTCTTATTTTGTTGTTATCTGATTTTGCTTCAATAAATGCAGACCAATAAGTTGTGCCCCTTTTACAGATCATTAGACCATCGGGTCGATAATTTGGAAGATTAGGGGAGCTATATTGAGGCTCCATAAAACTTTTATATTGGCATGTTTTTCCAGAATTATAATCGCATAGTTTTAAGATTTCACCACGAAAACTTGGAACAATATCTAAAACAGCCATAAATATAGATAATAGTTTTCGTTCTGTTTTCCAAACACTGGAATTAAATATGGATTATTGTTTTTGTTAGTTAAGTTAGAAATTGATTTTGACTCGTCCATTCTCGCCCCCAAATATTTTGTTATTTTCCCCTTACTGATATTAATATTAGCAGAAAAATAAATAATTGGGAAGCATGATAGAATTACATACATTGCATAAGAAAACAGTCTTGGTTTGCAAACGTACTTTTGTGAGGGTGCACCTTAGCAATACAAGGTAAAACTGTTCTTATGGAAGGGCGATGGATTGTGAATTGAGTGAACAATAACAATGGAATTTTTATTTTTTGCCCCCCAGCCAGTTTTTCCCACCGCCGTCATGTCGTTGAAAAATGGTAGGTGGATTCACATTAGGTTTTTCTTGTAGTTTAGCGGATATTCTAGAAGTTTTATCCACCCTCACCGTCAATCCTCAAGTACTATTCACACCCCTAAAAAACCTTAATCACATTCCCATTCCCAAATTTCAATTTACCCTCTATAAGTAACAACAAGAACGCATTAAAACACAAGTGATATTTCGGAAATTAGATGGTAATCGGTACACAGATTTATAAGAAATATCGCCAGCAGAGCATTGTAATAATTATTATTGCTATAATAATTTCACTCAGCATAGGTTTTTTTTGCAGCCCAAACAGCTGAAGAAATAGCTAAGAGAGATTTGAGATCTAAGGCGCAAGAAACTCTTTCAATTCAGGTTGAAACACTTACTGGGCAATTAGATAAATATTGTCTGCTTTTTGCAACACTTGCCCGCAGAAGCGATATTGCGCAACTCTTCACTATGAGCGATAATGAGCAAGCAGCGATTAAAGCAAAGCAAATCGCCATTCAATCGTCAGCTATTTCAGGAGCGCTAAAGGTTGTATTTATTCGATTAGATGGGCAAACCCTAGCCTCTGGTCTTGGCGAACCAACCGGGCGTGTTGACCCCTACTTCACCAATGATGATTGCCGCTCTTGAGGGATGGCTGGGGCGGCAGGTAAATATTTTATACGGAAGAAAACGTGCCTATACATTTGCAACAGCAATTCGTAATAATGATAAATTCGTTGGCGTAATAGCAATTTATGTGAAGCTTGATGAATTAGAAGATAATTGGTCATTAACAAAAATGCCAATCATAGCAGTTGATAAACGCGGCGCAATAATCATGTCAAACCAACCCCAGTTACGCCTAAAAGCATTAAAAGAAGTCAGCACAAAGCACGATAAATATATTAGTTTGAAACAAGACATTCAAAATATTGAATATATAGATTATAAAAGATTTTTGCCGCAAACTGGTTGGGAGTTACACGTTTTAGCAAATATTGCGCCCATTAAAATAGCAAGAGTTTTTTTGGGGGGGTCAGCGCATTCATAGTTTTATTATTAGCATTTATCGCTTTAATGCTACTCAATCGCCAAAGAGAAATAACCACAAAAGCACGAAACGACAGAGCAACTTCGCTCCGCTTAGAGCGCACAGTGCGTGAACGCACCAAAGAGCTAACCAAGATAAATATCATGTTGGCAAGTGAAGTTGAAGAACGCAAACAAGCCGAATTGCAATTAAGACAAGCTCAAAATGAATTAATTCAAACAGGCAAATTAGCAGCTTTGGGGCAAATGTCAGCCTCGCTTTCCCACGAATATAACCAACCCCTCTCCGCTACAAAAGCCTATGCGGATAATGCCATTAAATATCTAGAACTTGGACGCACAACAGAGGTTAAGAATAGTATTTCTCATATTTCAAAATTAGCAGATAGAATGGGAGAAATATCAAAACATCTAAGAAATTTCGCCCGCAAGCCCAATATTTCTTTTGGCGCAATTTCAATTAATAATGTGATAAATGATGCGCTTGAAGTTATGTCAGGACGAATTAAATCTGAAAATGCACTAGTAGAAATAGATATAGGAGAGGAGGATATTTTTGTGCTAGCAGGAAATATTAGATTGCAACAAGTCATTGTAAATATTATTTCAAATGCTCTGGATAGCATGAGTGATTTATCAAAACCACGCATTAATATCAGTATTTCAAAAGCTAAAGGTAAAATCTCACTTCACATTCGTGATTATGGCCGAGCTATTGCAAAAGAAAATCCAAATTTAATTTTTGATCCATTTTTTACCACCAAAGAAGTTGGAAAAGGATTAGGGCTCGGCCTTTCAATCTCATATAATATTATTAAAGATTTTGGCGGGCGATTATATGCTAGAAATTATGAACATGGCGGGGACGTTGGGGACGGGAGCATGGCGGGGGTGCTGGGGACGGGAGCAAAGCGACCAACGGCGGCAAGAAAAAATGAGACCAACGGCGACAAGAATAAAGAAGACGGGGGTGCTCCTCCTACGCCAAGGCTTCGGCGGACAGGCGGGGAAACCAGCCTGCGCGGCGTGAGTGCGAAAAAAAGCGCAGCGAACAACAGCCAAAATGGGAAAAGAATAAACGGCGGGGGTGTCGGGGACGGGAGCAAAGCGACCAACGGCGACAAGCATAAAAGAGCAGGCGCAATATTTACCATTGAGTTAAATCACTCTAAGAATAACAAAAAAGGGTAAATAATGAATATTGAAGTTCTATTTGTTGATGACGAAGAAGATTTGCGCCGTGCCGTTGGGCAAATGCTCGACCTTGCGGGGCTAAAAGCTAGAATTCTTAGCTCAGCAAATACC
>JAMONS010000044.1 GCA_027065555.1 Hyphomicrobiales bacterium
TTGCAGGAGAATTAGCAGTTATTTCGGTTAAAATATCTTTCTCACGCAATATTGGCGCATCGCCATCAATAAAGAGTTTTGTCCTTTGATCCGAATTAGTAATAACACAATTCCCAATCAATAATCTTTCGCCAGCCTTAAGCTCAACCTTTAACGGCATAATGCCTCCATTTATTTTAATATGCTTTACAATATTTGGAGCGGATTAGATTGATATGTCAAGCAAGGAAAAAATTAACCCAGCAAAATTTACTATTAAATAATGCCAATCTCCTCAAAGCCCCTTAAAGGAAAACCAAATAAACTAGAGCAAATTACTCAATTATAGTAATTTAACTTTATAATTACTATAAATACACAAACACTTGTAATTTATTATAAAAACCCTAAATTTTAATTCAAATCTTTAAGGTCTAACATGTCAAAACCGCCAAAAATAATTTCAGATGAATTAGGCATTACATTTAACAATATTAGTGATGCAGCTATGGGAATTTTTACGCCAACTTTAAGGCTTGGCGTAACTGGACTATCAAGAGCTGGTAAAACCGTTTTCATCACTTCACTAATCCATAACCTATTAACCAACTCATCATTACCAGCCTTTAGCGCACAAGCAGAAGGTCGTTTAATCGCAGCTAAACTAAGTGAACATCCAAAGCAAACAATACCTCGTTTTGCTTACGAACAGCACCTAAAAGCTATTACAGACAAAGCCCCCTATTGGCCAAATAGCACCAGCAGCATTTCGCAAATTCGTATCACACTAAAATTTCAAAGCAATAATTGGCTTATCTCACGCTTTGGCTTGAGCAAATTAAATATTGATATTATTGATTATCCGGGCGAATGGTTACTTGATCTAGAATTGCTAAATATGAGTTTTGCTGACTGGTCAAAAATCACACTACAGCAATCCCTGCGCCCCAACTCAAAAAAGCACTCAAAACAATTCTTTGAAGTTCTAAAGAAGGTTGATCTTAGAGCAGATGCAACAGAGCCAGACGCTTTAAGCTTAAAACAAGCCTTTACTCAATATTTAAGTAAATGCAAAAAAGACGAAAGCTCACTTTCAATCTTATTGCCAGGAAGATTTTTAATGCCGGGTGATTTAGAAGGCTCACCTGCTCTTAGTTTTTCTCCGCTACCAGCACAAAAAAACCCTGTCAAAAAAACCTCGCTTTACGCAATGTTTGAACGTCGATTTGAAGCATATAAGAGCCAAATTGTTAAACCGTTTTTCATTGAGCATTTTGCACAATTAGATAGACAGATTGTATTAGTTGATGTGCTGCGCTCTCTTAATCTTGGTCATCAGGCAATTAGTGATTTAGAAATAGCGCTTGAGCAAGTTTTAACATGTTTTAACACTGGTTCAAAAAATCCTCTTATGCAGCTAATAACTCGCAAAATAGATAGAATATTATTTGCAGCAACTAAGGCCGATCACTTACACCACACTTCACATAATCGCTTAGAAGCAATATTAAAACGCCTAGTAAAAGACGCAACAAAAAAAGCAAAATTTACAGGCGCACAAACAAACTCCATTGCACTAAGCTCCATTCGCTCAACATTTGAGAATGAAATAAAACAAGATGGCGAGAAGCTACATACCATTGTTGGCTATCCACAAAGGGACGAAAAACTAGATAAAGAAACTTATGATGGCAAGACAGAAATAGCCCTATTTCCCGGTGACTTACCAAGCGATACTGAATCAATTTTTCAAGATAAAAAACACCCAGTAAAACTTAATTTTTTGCGATTTTTGCCACCACAAAAATTTAACAAAAATGAGAATAATGAAATTATTTTACCCTATATTAGATTAGATAAAGCGCTTGAGTTTTTAATCGGAGATTGGCTGAAATGAGAAAACCAATAGCTATAAAAAGCCATAAACAAAAACCAAGCGGTAAGATAAAAAGTGAACGCTCAGCACAAGCTTTTGCCCCACCACAACAAAAAGAAATCATATCAAGCATTATTGAAAAAACAAACTCACCACAGCAAATTGATAGTAGTTTTACAAAGATCCATTGGCTAAGAAATATTTTTTTAATATCAATTTCTTTGCTCATTTCACTAGCCATTGGCCTATGGTTCGAGCAGCTAATAGGCTCTCTTTTTACACGCAATATTTGGCTTGGTTATATTGGCATAACAGCTTTAGTAATTATGCTTCTTGCACTTATGGTGTTTTTCATTCGTGAGATATTTGCGCTTCTTCGCCTAAAGCATATTGATAATTTACGCACCCTAGCCTCGCAAACCCTAATTGATGATAATAATAAACAAGGCAAGAAAATTATTGCAGAACTGCTCTCTCTTTATGCCAACCGCCCAGAGATGGCAGCAGCACGCACCAATTTAGAAAAAATATCACCTGATATTTTTGATGGCTCCGTAATGATACAACATAGCGAGCGCACTTTGATGAGTTCTCTTGATAAACAAGCCAAAGCATTAATTTCAGCCAGCGCTAAGCGTGTTTCAATCGTTACTGCCATATCACCTCGTGCTTTAGTTGATATAATTTTTGTTGCCTATGAAAGCTTCAAACTCGCCAGCAATATAGCAAAACTTTATGGTGCAAGACCCAGTGTTTTTGGATCACTAAAAATCGGCTCGGCAATCCTATCACATTTAGCAATTACAGGCGGAGTAGCACTTGGCGATAGCGTTGTGCAACAACTGCTTGGTCACTCAATGGCGGCAAAAGTTTCAGCAAGATTAGGCGAAGGGTTAGTCAATGGGCTAATGAGCGTAAGGGTTGGCATAGCAGCAATGCGAGTAATCCGCCCCCTGCCCTTTAATACGCTAAAACAACCAAAAGTGATAGATTTTATAGCTGAGTTAGCTAAGATCACTAAACCTGATTAAAAAATATTGACATATTCTATATTGAACATATAAATTTACTATGGCAAAAGGGATGATAAAAGATGACTAAATCAAGCAAGCAAGATAGCTTAGAAAAATCGCAAAAATCTAGCATTGATAATTTTAATGAGAAGTTTAACCTAATCTCTGATGAAGTTGGCAATCTCATCGTCAATATTTTCCATAAATTAGCATTATTCATCATTGCCGTTGCAGCAATTTGGGCTTTTTCTGTTGCTTTTTTAGGAATGGTTAAAAGTGGCTCTGCCTCAGTTGAAGATTTGCTGTTACTGTTCATTTATCTTGAAATTGGCGCAATGGTTTCAATTTATTTCAAGACAAACCGCCTGCCCGTTCGCTTTCTTGTCTATGTGGCAATCACCGCAATAACTCGAGAATTAATCTCTATTGCCAATTATCACGATAAAACTGATGCTATTTATATTATGATGATTTCAGGTGGCATATTATTGCTTACTTTAGCGGTATTGGTTCTAAGATTTGGCTCTTTCAGATATCCAACCGATAAAAATCTAGCTGATCTTGGAGATGATAGCTAGATAAAGCCGAACCCTATTTCTTAAACACAATAAACGCCGCCGCCCCAGCCATCATACCTGCTGCAGAACGGTTTAATATTCTCAAATGTACAGGACTTGAAAGAAAAGTCCGAGCCTTTGATGCCAGCAAAATATAAGGTGTGATTACTGCATATAAAATAAGAATAACTAAAACAACCAAGACTAAATAATCATTTATCGTAACTGCTTCTATATCAATCACACTAGGCAAAAGAGCCATATAGAAAATTATAGGCTTTGGATTACCCATTGTCACAGCATAGCCAGAAAGAAAACACGACCAAAATCCCTTGCCTTTTTGTGCTCTCATTTGCTTAGGGTCAATTCCTGCATGCCAAAAATTCCAAGCCAGCCAGAGTAAATATGCAGCCCCTGCAAATTTAACCACAATAAAAAAGCCGCCAAACATACTGGCAATTGCAGATAGACCTAAAATAGCAAAAGTAAGGTAGGTTAGGTCACCCAAAATTAGACCATTCATATAGTAAAATGCTGAACGGAAACCAGAACCCAAGGCTTTAGCTACCCCAGCAGCAATTCCTGGACCAGGAATTACTGCTACTATAAAAAAAGCCATCGCAAACGGTAAAAATGCTAGAATATCCATCTCAATATATCCCCTTAGGTTTTAGAATTAGGTGCCAACGTAACTTTCAACCCATCTAATTCTTCACTCATTAAAATCTGGCAAGACAGGCGTGAATTAGCCTCAACATTTGGCACAAGATCTAGCATATTCTCTTCTTCCTTAGAGGCAGGAATTAGTTTTGAGACCCAGTCCTCATCAACATAGACTTCACAAGTAGCACAAGCACAAGCACCCCCGCATTCCGCCTTTATATCTTGACCCCAATCACGAATTACTTCCATAACTCGCCAGCCCTCAAGCGCCTCTAATTCATGCACCTTGCCATCATAATCAGTTACAAAAATTTTCACTTCACACCTAATTTTTTCTGCAATTTCGTTGATGAAGTAGTATATTGAAAAATTACTCTTTCATCAGGATTAATGATTTTTTTAGCTGCTTGCGACATGAGAGCTGCCTCATGAAAACCACTTAAAATTAGTTTCAATTTACCTGGATAATAATTTATATCGCCAATCGCAAACATGCCTTTGATTGAAGTTTCAAACTTTTCAGTATCAACCGCAATAAGATTATCATTAAGCTCAAGCCCCCAATCGGCAACTGGCCCAAGTTTCATCGTGAGGCCAAAAAACGGCAATAGACGTGTAGTTGGAATATTTCTTATATCGCCCGCTTTACTCTTAATATTAACGGCGGATAACTCATCCCCCTCGCCCTCTAAGGAGGCAATTTGCCCCAATATAAAATCTATTTTACCAGCATCAACAAGTGCCAGCATTTCATTGACTGAAGAAGTAGCCGCACGAAATACATCACGCCGATGCACAAGGGTTAAAGATTTAGCGATTGGTTGCAGATTAAGCACCCAATCAAGCGCACTATCACCGCCACCAACAATCAACACATCTTGGTCACGAAATTCCTCAATACGGCGCACCGAATATTGCACCGACTTGCCTTCATATTGTTCAATATTTTCAACTGGCGGACGTTTTGGCTGGAACGAGCCACCCCCTGCTGCAATAACTACAACAGGTGCTCTAAAAACCTCGCCCTCATCTGTTACAACCTTAAAAGTGCCGTCCTTAAGTTTTTCAACTTTTTCAACCATACGGTTATAATGAAATTCTGGGTTAAAAGGCTTAATTTGCTTCATTAAATTATCGGTAAGCTCTTGCCCTGAGATTACAGGAAAACCCGGAATATCGTAAATTGGTTTTTCAGGGTAAAGCTCAGCGCACTGCCCACCAGGGCGATCAAGAATATCTATTAGGTGGCATTTTAGGTCTAACAAACCAAGTTCAAACACCGCAAACAGCCCAACAGGGCCAGCACCAATAATTATCACATCAGTAGAAATTTCAGATTTACTCATTTTTTTATTTCTCATCTTTATCTTTATCTTTAGTTTGCATAAGCACATAAGCGCCAATCATGCCAGCAAGTCCACCCAGCCACAAATTACTAATTTCAATTTGCAACATATCTATAATATATTGCCCAACAATCATTACTACGATAACCGCCAGAGCGCCAAAGCCGATTGATTTTAATGAATAAAGCATTATTTTCCCCTAGATTTATAGAACAACAAAGTACCATTAAATATTTGTGATAAATGCAATAGTCCTATTTAGAGAAAAAACCAATATGTAATATTAGAAATTTTTCTCTAAAATATTACTCCTGCTAGATTTTTATTTTGGAAAAATTACTTTTATGGCATATCCAACACAATAATTTCGATTCTAATTGAGATAGTGCTTATGAAACAGCAACAAAACATAATTGTAAAATATATTCCAATTACATTTATTTTACTTTGGGCAACAGGCTTTCTTGGCGCACGTTATGCTATGCCCTATGCTGAACCGTTTGCTTTTTTAACCATTCGCTTTGCTGTAACTCTCATAATACTTGGCGGAGCAGCTTTTTTTCTAAAAGTAAAATTTCCAAAAGGAACAGCGCTTTTTTATGCCCTAATAACTGGCGCATTAATTCATACAATTTATTTATGGTCAGTTTTTTGGTCAATTAAACAAGGATTTCCAGTTGGATTTGTGGGTATTATTATAGGTTTGCAACCAATAATTACCGCCCTTTTAGCAATGCAAATCATCAAAGATAAAATTACTAAAATTCAAGTTTTGGGATTAATTATTGGATTTTTTGGCGTTGGCTTGGTGCTTTTACCTAATGGCTTTAGTAACTTTGATAAGGCTAACTTATTATTCGCCTTTGTAGTATTATTGGGCATAGTAGTTTTTAGTCTTGGCACAGTTTTGCAAAAGAAATATAGTAATGAAAAAACCCTACTTGGTACAATCATTGCACAATATGTTGGCGCTTTAGCGCTCTCCTTGCCATTAGCGCTTATGTTTGAAACATTTACTTTTAAGTGGAATGGCCAATTAATATTTGCATTTATCTGGCTGGTGCTAGTCCTATCCATTGGGGCAATAATATTGCTAATGATTATGATAAAAGCAGGCGAAGCAACCAAAACCGCCACCTATTTTTATCTAGTGCCAGTAATAACTGCAATTACTGCCTATTTTCTGTTTGGCGAAACTCTAAATGCAATTCAAATTTTTGGCATGATAATAACCAGCGCTGGCGTAATGCTAGCAACAATATTTTCAACAGGATTTAAAAGAAAAAACTAACCTTGACGCTCAGGCACATGCACAATAATGCCATCAAGCTCGTCCGATACTTTTACCTGACATGAAAGTCGGCTTTCATCACGCACATCAGAGGCAAAATCAAGCATATCTTCTTCACAAACAGAAGGCTCTCCTGCTTTTGCAAGCCAGTCCTTATCAATATAGACATGACAAGTTGCGCAAGTACAAGCACCGCCACATTCGCCAATAATGCCAGCAATATCATTTTTAATGGCAACTTCCATAATAGTTGCACCATTTTCAGCGCTCACTTCGTGACGTTCGCCATTTGCGCTTACAAATATAATTTTACCCATATAGATTAATCCTAATTTTGAATTTCAACTTATATAAAGCGAACAAATAAATAGTGCAACTATTCTCGCTTAACTGTTACTCAGATATGATTTTAGCAATAAATCGGCGTGCTTCTTCAACTGCAAAACCAATATCAGCTAGTATTTGCGCTTTAACAGAGCCGTTTTTTCGCAAATCCTCTTCAGCCAACACAATATTTTTAACTATTGCTTTTGCGCCAACTCCAGCAGCTGCCCCTTTAAGCGAGTGGAGATGCAATTTAAGCGCTTTATCATTATCGCCATTTTCACTAAGGATAATTTTAAGACTAGAACTTGCAGTTTGATCAAATAATTTGAGGATTTCAACCTCAAGCTTAGGGTCGCCCATAGTTTGAGCGCATAAGAAAACTAGATCAATAATACGATTTTCATAAATAGCATTACTTGCTTCAAAGTTGGTTTTTTTGAGTGAGGAGGCCATTATTTTTCTAACCCTTTTACTAGATACAAATTTGGGCACTTACTTTATTCACAGCTTATCACACTAAGATGAACATCAGATTAAGTGAAAAACCATATATTTTTCAGATGAACAGTTGCAAAATGTTAGTTTTTTGACTATGTTTTTTTCATCGTTAACCATTTATTAATAAAATTTTCTGTTTCCAAGCAGATTAGTTATAAATGGTAATATATACCAGCGCACGGCGGCGCGGGCTGTGAAATGAAGTAAAAATCATTACTTCTTTCGTTTGGGGCATTATCACTGGGCATTACCACCTAGTGATGACTAGTCTTTTCAACTCGTTTCGCTTAAGTTTAACAAGCAAATTAAGTCAAGAGTTGTAAAGAGTATGGCCAAGCAATCTAACACACAAGCAAAAGCAACAATTTTATCTAGTGATCCCGCTTCTTTAGCATTTTCTGCAGTAGAAAATGCCCTTAAAGGTTCAGTTCTTGATGATAACCCAAAAGAAGGCTCTGCTCAATCTAGCGAACAATCTCCAAAAGAACGTAAGCGCGCAGCAAGAAAAATTGCCTCGCGAGCCGCATCAGCGGCTAATGATGATCGCCTTACTTCTAATCCTGCGCTTTATTCCAAAGCAAAAACCCGCTCTTCAGCTGCTTCACTTTGGATAGCCGCCTTATTATCTATTTTTTGGCTAGCAGCGATGGGCTTTATTGGTTGGATAAATTGGGGCGAACAACTCACAAATAATGAACAAATAATAAGCCTCATTCAAACAATCGAATTTGCAGGGTATTTATCGATAACTATTTTGCCAGTACTTAGCTTTTTTGCCATTGCCATATTATTACGCCGTGCAAAAGATTTACGCCTCGCCGCAAATTCTATGACACAGGCAGCCATTCGCCTTACCGAGCCAGAATCAACGGCAGCTGATAAAATTGCAACCGTAAGTCAAGCGGTTCGTCGTGAAGTAAATGCACTTGGTGATGGTCTTGATAGGGCTATTTCAAGAGCTGGTGAACTTGAAGTAATGGTTCATAACGAAGTAGCTTCGCTAGAAAGCACCTATTCAAATAACGAAACACGCATGCGAACTCTTATCCAAGAACTTGCAAACCAGCGTGATGCAATAGTCACAAATTCTGATCGTGTTCGTGATGCAATCACAGATGCTCACACTATGATGCTAGAAGATATTGACAAAGCTGGTAATTCACTTGCTACCTCAATCATTCAAAGCTCAACTGAAGCTAAACAAAATTTTGATAGTTCTCTAAACATTTTTGATAATTCTTTTAATAATAAAACTGAAGGGTTTATTTCTTTATTAGAGAATAAATCAACCGATATTTTATCGCAAATCGAAACTAGCTCACAAAATCTTGAGCAAACTCTTGACGAAAAAATGTTTGCGCTAAGTGAGAGTTTTGATAATTCGACCCTTTCTTTTTCTCAAACCATTGAGCAAAAAACAAAACAACTAGACAGTAATCTAAAGCAAAGTGGCTCATTTATTATTGCTGAGCTTGAAACTAACTCAACTAATATAAACAATGCCTTAAAAGCCATTGGTACTCGTATTATAAGTAATATTGACCTAGGGGCTAACAGCGCAATTAATGGAATTAATTCAACAGCAAATAGACTTGATGAGGTACTTTCAATCAGATTTAACTCAATGGATTCATCTCTAAACACAGCTTTAATTGAAATTAGTAGTGCTATTGATGAGGCTGGGAACAAGACTCGAACAAGACTTAATGAAGCAGGTACGCAAACTCTTTCAAATATAGGGGCTCGTGTTGATGAAGTATCACTTATTCTTAGCTCAAGGCTAAATGAAGTTGATGCAGTAATTGGTGATAAGGGAGAAAAAATAATATTAGCCCTTGACGCTCATAATGTTGGCTTTAAGTCGAGTGTAAATCTATTAGAGGTAGCGCTTGACGAAAAAACTGCTTTACTAAATAACACCCTAAATAAGAGCACAAAATTACTATCTGATTCTATTTCTGAACGCACCCAAACACTTGCAAAAACTATTGATGGGCAAGCTCAAGAAGTTCGCTCTCATACAAATAACGCCGTTCGCTCAATTTCTGAAACAATGCAACAGCGCACTAATGAGATGTCTGAATTAGTTACAAAAAATGTTTCTCAAGTAAATGAGAACATTGGCAACCATATAGATATTGCAATAAATCGTATCTCAGACGCTGAATTAGGTCTTAATTCCCGCATTGAACAAGCAGCAAATTCGGTAGAAGATAGCGCCAATAAAACTGCAACTATTATTGAAACTGGCGTTGAAGCAGCTCGTCAATCCATTGTTGAAATGGTTGATGATAGGCTTGGCACATTACCAGAAGCAATTACCGCACGTGCAGATATTACAGCCGATCGTTTAACAGCACTTAGCGATGATATTAATAACTCAATCTCGCAATCAATGAGCAACCTTGAAACCAGCGCCACGAAGATTGAAGAAACTATCGGATCATCATTATCTTTAGCTTCGCTTAAAATCTCTAGCGATATAGAACAAACCACATCACGTATGGACATAACTGTTCGCACAGCACTTGAGCAAGTGAAAGATGCTGCCCGTCATATTGAAGATTTAGTAGAAGTAAAAGCCGTTGAAACTGCTCAAACTCTTAGCGCTAAGCTTAATGAAATGAACCAAGTAGTTGCTACTCAAAGCAATAATTTTGCAAATATTATTTCTACTAAATCAGAAGAGTTAGAGAGCTCCCTTAAAGGTCACTCAAATATTTTATTAGAAGCATTAGGGGAGAGTTCACGCGAGGCTGAGGAGTTAATGTCACAATCTTCAAACCGCATATTAACCGACGTGAACGATGCGCTAACGAAACTAAATGATTCTAATCTTTTATTACAAAGAGTTCTTGAAACCTCAACTGGTAGCCTATCAAAACTTGAAACATCAGTTGCCAATCAAACTTCGTCTTATTCAAGCACTGTTAAAGAAGCAGTTATTCAAACTGAACAAGCTGGTAAAATGGTATCAGAACATGTAGACGCTTTACAGGCTACAATGAGTTCTATCACAAGTGAATTCAGCTCTATTCTTGCAAATATCAAATCAGAAACAGACGATATGAACATTGCTTCTAGTAATCTTGAGGCAGCAGGGAATTCTAGCGTTGGCTCGTTAAGCTCACGCCAAGAAGCGATGAGTACATTGGTAAACAGCTTCATTTCTCGCTCAAACGAAGTTGATGAAAATATGCGCTCATTTGCTAAATCTATTACTGATACAATTTCTGAAACAGAACAACGTCTTGAAGTTGCAAACAAAGCAATGGAAAGCTCTCTTCTTATCTCTGGTGAAAAAGTTACATCTCAGTTGGGCGAGTTTAGCTCAGTGTTTGATCAGGCAGGAGAAAGTGCTAATGAGCAACTAAGAAATAGCAAACAAGCACTGATTGAGGAGATGAACCAAGCCCTTCAAGAAGCAACTAATCGCTTTAATGAAACCGCTAATTCTATGCGCATAACAGCTAATGAAGTTGGCTCTGAATTAGAAGCAACACGCAATGAGTTGCAACGTGGTGTGATGGATTTACCAGAAGAAACACGAGCAAGTGCCGCTGCTATGAGAAAAGTTGTTGCCGAACAAATTGAAGCATTAAACGAATTAAACTCTATCGTTAGGACACAATCTAAACCTAATACCGCTTCTTTATCTCAGCCTCAACCTAAAAAATATCAGCCAGAACCTTCTTCGCCCTCTATTCAAGCACCAGTACAAGAAGAAAATCAGAATGATTCAACTGTGGCTGAGTTGCTTCGCATTTCAAATGCAAAAACAAACCATGAAAAACGAGAACCCTCACTAACAAAGCCAGTACAAAAAGAAAGCGATTCTTGGCTTAGAGATGTCTTAAGAAATGCTGCTGCTAATCAAGAAGCGCAAAAACCAACGATTAACCTTGCAAAACTAATTGATGAAGTAAGTAAATCTATGGATGAAAAGGCTCTAAATGAAGCTTGGCAAAATTATAAAGCTGGTGAAACTAATGTATTTTCGCGGCGTATTTATACTCTCACAGGGCAAGGTACGTTTGATGAAGTGCGCAAAAAGCTACAGCATGATAAAAATTTCGCACAACATGCCAATGCCTATATTAAAGAATTTGAACAATTCTTAGGAAAAGTAGCGGCAGACCCTAAAGCTAAAAGATCATTAATTGCTTATTTAATTTCTGACCGTGGCAAGGTTTACACAATGCTAGCACATGCAAGTGGGCAATTAAGCTAATTCAAAATGATAGATTTTAAGGCTCCAAATTTGGAGCCTTTTATCATTGCCATAAATTTCAGCTTAACGAAATAATCTATTTGGTAGATTTTTTCTTTCTACGAAGAAACCGTCTCTTTTTCTTTTCAGGTTTTGGCAGAGTTGTAATCCATGTAATTAGCTCAAATTCACCATCAAAATTTTCGGCTATTGCAGTACAGCTTTCAACCCAGTCACCAGTATTAATATAAATAGTGCCAAACTTATCATGCATATCAGCGTGGTGAATATGTCCGCAAATTACTCCATCAACACCAGATTGTTTTGCCTCATAAGATAGAGCTTCCTCAAAGCGCCCCATGATAGAAACAGCATTTTTTACCTTGTGTTTAGCCCAAGCAGAAAGTGACCAATAACTAAGGCCCATTCTGCGTCGCACCCAATTAATGATAACATTCACTCGAAGCGCAAAATTATACGCCCAATCCCCAACATGCGCTAGCCATTTAGCATGGCGAACTACAACATCAAATTGATCACCATGAATAACTAAAAAGGTTTTGCCTTTAGCACTTGTATGAATAGTTCTATCGACAAATTCTATTTCTCCAAAATAAGTGCCAAGATAATCACGTAAAAACTCATCGTGATTGCCCGGAAGGTAAATAATTTTTGTACCCATTGCAGCTTTATTGAGCAAAATTTGAGCTAATTCATTATATTCATCAGGCCAGCGCCATTTTTTTTGCAACCGCCAGCCATCAACAATATCACCAACCAAATAAATCGTCTCTGCATCATGCTTTTGCAAAAAATCTATTAAACGATGCAGTTGAGTAACTTTCATTCCCAAATGCACATCAGAAATAAATATTGCCCTTACACGCCTGATATCACTATTTTCATTCATAAATTTCTAACTCTCTAAGTTTCTTGATTAGCATAATCAAACCAGAAACAATATTATAGCAATAATCATCAAACAGGCTAGAATTATTCCTAAATATCTCTCAGTACCAGTGCGTTTTAGCA
>JAMONS010000045.1 GCA_027065555.1 Hyphomicrobiales bacterium
TAGCTATTATTGAGAATGTGCAACGTGAAGACTTAAATTCAATAGAAGAATCAATGGGTTATGTGCAATTAATTGAGCAGTTCAGCTATACCCAAGCCGATTTAGCTAAAGTAATTGGCAAAAGCCGATCACACGTTGCTAATACTTTACGCCTAATGAAATTGCCTGAACAGGTTCAAGAGATGATTTCTCATGGTGATTTAACCGCTGGTCATGCTAGAACGTTAATCACTTCTAATGAGCCATTAAAACTGGCTAAAAAAATAATAAATAATGGTCTTTCGGTGCGCCAAGCAGAGGCTTTGCATCAAAAAGAGGGTGAGGTAATAGTGCGTAAAGCCAAGCAAGGCTTGCAAAAAGACGCAAATACTATCGCCCTAGAAAAACGCCTCTCCGATGCGTTAGGGTTTGAGATTTTTATTGACGATAAGGGTAATAAAGGCAAAGTCAGCATCAATTATAAATCCCTTGAGCAGCTTGATGATATTGTTGCTCGATTGTTACGGCAATAATGGGCATATCAAAATGTCTCAACTTTGCAACGCCTATTGGTTTTGCAACATATTTTTGAGTGTTTTTGTAGGCACTATGCTTGATAAATACTGAATAAACGACATTTTTAACGGATTTATAGGTGATCAGCATTTCACGAGCCGAGAGACTTTTGAGCTTGATAGAAGAATTTAGACGCCGTCGTCGCCCTGTTTCTGGAAACGATCTTGCGCAAGCGATGGGTGTTTCAATTCGTACAATTTATCGTGATATTGCTTCATTGAGAGCGCTTGGGGCTGGTATTGAGGGAGAACCAGGTGTTGGATATGTTTTGCGCTCGGGATTTCTTTTGCCTCCGATTATGTTTAGCGCAGAGGAAGTGGATGCACTTGTTCTTGGATCGCTTTGGGTAGCAGATAAGGCTGAAATACCACTAGCCCAAGCTGCACGTAAAGCGATGGCAAGGTTGACAGCAATTATGCCGATTGAACTTGTTGATCGAGTTGAAGCACAATATGTCATTGTTGGGCAGAACGAGCGCTCGCACCAAGAGACCATTGATATGGCAGACGTAAGACAGGCAATTCACCAAGAAAACAAGTTGCTAATTCATTATCAAGATGCAAAAGGCAACAGTTCTGAGCGCATCATATGGCCATTTATGCTTATCTATTTTAATGGGGGACGATTAATTTCGGCTTGGTGTGAATTAAGAGATAGTATACGGCATTTTCGCACCGATCGCATTGCGTCACTTACAAAAATATCATCACGATATCCACGTCGTCGTCACGATCTGATTAAACTCTGGCGTGAGGCTGAATCTTGTGACAATGTGCAAAAATGACTACTGCCACTTTCTGACATACGAATATATTAGTCTTCTTTTGTAACCAGAGAATTTATTGGCATTGAGCCAATTTGCGCTCAATCACAAATTAATCAAGGAAGTCAGACAATGGAACAGAACCAAATTCAGTTAACAATCGATAATAATAATTCAGCAGTTTCTACCGGTGATATTGAGAATATTCTCGCCACTTTTGAGTCAAGTGGTGTTTTGATGGGGCAACCCGGAATGTCTTCTATGGGAACTACAGCATTACGTGAGGCTTTTAAGCAATTTATTGCGATTAATCCCAAAATTACTATTACGAGCCATGAAATTATTCAATCGGATGATATTGCCCTTCATTCTTCTACGTGGAAAATGTTAGGAAAAGCGCCAGATGGCACAGCTATTGAGCAGAGCGGGTTTTCAGTAATGGTATTGCGTAAACAACCTGATGGGAGTTGGTTGATAGTGATCGACAATCCATTTGGCGATCATCTTGTGCATAAAATTTGATGTATTGTTGCGAGGTCTTTAAGGTAGTAGTGAGTTAAGTGATTTTTGTTGGTAAATATAAATACGATGTCATTGCGAATGAAATGAAGCAATCCAGAAATTTTGCTAAAGAGTTTAATTGATAAGCTCTGGATTGCCACGCCAATAAATTGGCTCGCAATGACTTTAGCGCGAGAATAAATTGTTAGGGTCTATTATACCCTTAGACAGGTATTTTTCTGGTGTTGTTCTATTATTAAACAATCAGAAAATCTTTATCTATGATAAAGTTTGATGCTGCAAATGGATGCCGTTTTTCAACGGCATGACATTGAGTGGGTAATTATCTATCAATACCTAGCAGCCGCAACAGAAATTGCCATAAGAGCTCGTTTGGTAATTGTGCTGGACAGTAAAGATGATTTTCGGCTTTCGTATATTGCTTGGAAAATACGATCACAGGCGAAGCTTAGGCGGGCGTCGCTCCATAGGCGTAATTGTTGCTCAAGGGCGGTTTTGCGGGAGAAATGGGGGCGTGGTTTTTGGGCTTCAAGTACGGCTCTTGCTGATTTGCCATTATCTACCTCAACTCGTAATTGACGAAGGAAAGAAAAATGATTGAGGGCAGAAATAAGTAATCTTTGTGGGTCAATATTGCTATTTAGGGCTTTTGCGACTTCATTATCGAGCAATTTAACGTGCCCAGTGCCCGCAAAATCTAAAATCTTATCAATAGCAATGGAGGAATTATCAGCGCAAAGAGTGATTATATCATCTAAAGTAATTGTTCTACTCTCAATGGCATAAAGATTTAGCTTTTCCATCTCACGGTGCAAAATTTCACGATCATTGCCTAAAATATCACGCAAAAGCGCGATTGCATCGGGCTCGATTGTGATATTTTCATTGGCAAAGTTACGCCTGATAATATCTGAAATAGTGCGCTCATCATCAGCGTAACATGGAAGAGTGCGGCAATTCTTATTTTTTTCCAATAAAAGACGTAAACTATCGCTTGGCTTAAGATTATCAGCCTCTAAAATAATAATTGCTGCAATATTATCTAATAAAAGCTGTTTAATTATTGGCGTGAGCTTTTTGGTCGCATTGCGTACTCGAATTAGCACTTTACCACCAAACATTGGCATCGTGTTAGCGTTAGTGGCTAATATTGCTGGATCATCAAATATTTGGCTGGCATCAAGAGTGATTTCATTTAGTGGCTCTTGTGAGGTTTTTTTATAATGTTTTATAAGCTTTTGCGTGCTTTCAAAAACTAGACCTTGATTTGGGCCAAATATTAAAAATATCCCGTTCGTTAAATCAGGGCCTTGTAAATATTTAGCAACCTCGAAGGCTTTCATTTTCTACTCAATTAATTGGTCTATTTAGCTCAGCAAGCAAAGTAAGGCGGATTATTTGTGCTAATTCAAGCGCCGCTGTTTCCTCAGCTTTTTCTTGCGCCTTAATATCAGCAATAATCTGTCCCTTGCTTGAATATGTAGCCGTTACACGATTAGTGCCTGTATAAATAATATTTTCACTATCATTTATGTCTATTACTTTAAAGTTGGCTACTAGAGTGAGCTCTTGAATTGAGGCCGGTAGGCCATTTGAAGAGCGACCTACATCTCTTGTGGATTGAGATATTGTTACGATTAGCTGATTTGCGCTATTAATATCGCTTCCAAGCCGTAATTTTAGGTCTTGATAGATAATTTGCTCTAAGCGAGTTGTTGGTTTGGCGTAAGAGAGGCTAATGGTTTTATTGCTGAGATTATTGTCGCCATAAATTGGAGAAAAAGAACAAGCAGACAGGCTAAGCGATAGGAAAATTATTATGCTTAGAGATTTTAGCCAAAAATATAATTTATTAAATAACAATATTTACAATCCTATTTGGTACTACAATAATTTTTTTTGGTGCTTTGCCTGCAAGAATGTTAGAAATTGCGCTTTGATGCAAGGCTAATTGTTCAATTTTTTCTTTTTGTGTATCTTTTGGCACTATAATTTGCGCCCGACGCTTACCATTTACCTGAATTGGCATGGTGATATTATCCTCTATTAAAAGAGATTTATCAACCTTTGGCCATAAGGCATCACTGATTAGACCAGATTTACCCAAATGTTGCCAGCAAGTTTCTGCTAAATGTGGCATGAAGGGAGAAATTAATAATATTAAATGTTCAACCCCTAAGCGTAAAGTTGAAATATAAGAGCCGTGTGGGTTGTGCTCTGCAAGGGGTAAGAATTTACTCAAAGCATTTGTTAATTCATAAATTTGCGCAACAGCACGATTAAACTGTAAGGCCTCAATATCAATGCCTGCCTGATTAGTGATGCGGTGAATTAGCTTTTTGAGTTCTATTACCTGCTCATTTTCTTGTTCTAACTTATCAAGCGGTTGCTCTTTTAACTCAACGCTTTCAAAGGTGAGCTTCCAAACACGTTGCAAAAAGCGATTAGCTCCATCAATACCAGCATCTGACCATTCAACATCTCTTTCGGGCGGGCTATCTGATAACATAAACCAGCGGGCAGCATCTGCACCGCTAGATTTTAATATTTCATCAGGATCAACACCATTATTTTTAGATTTTGAAATTTTCTCAATAGAGCCAATAATAGCTGGTGCGCCAGTTTTTATTTCTGTTGCAACTCGTTTGCCATCAATAGTTTTTATTTCAACTTGTTCTGGTGAGAGCCAATTTTTAGTTTCACTTCTATAGGTTTCATGCGTTACCATGCCCTGATTAAACATGCCTTTAAATGGCTCTTCTAAATTAACATGACCTGTTTTTTTCATGGCACGAGTAAAAAAGCGAGAATAAAGCAGGTGTAAAATAGCATGTTCAATGCCGCCAATATATTGATCGACTGGAAGCCATCTATCGGTTTTTTCAATATTGGTTGGTGTGCTAGCGTCTGGTGAAATAAAGCGAGCGAAATACCAGGAACTATCAACAAATGTGTCCATAGTATCAGTTTCCCGTAAAGCGTCATTATCGCAATCGGGGCACTTTACGTGTTTCCAGCTTTTATGATGATCAAGCGGATTTCCTGGCCTTTCAAAACTAACATCTTGTGGCAAAATAACGGGTAATTGCTCTTTTGGAATGGGAACAATTCCACATTGATCGCAATGAATAATTGGAATTGGGCAGCCCCAATAACGTTGGCGAGATATGCCCCAATCACGAAGTTTATAATTAGTTTCTCTTGTTGCTTGGGCTTTGCCTCCTATTGCACGGGCTTCTAATTCATTAGCAACTTGTTCTTTTGCATCATTAATTGAAAGTGAATTAAGCTCGCTTGAATTAAATAATGTTCCTATTCCAGTATATGCCTTATCAGCTATTGAGAAATTATCTTCATTCTCATCGGGCGGTAGAATAACAGGAATGACAGGCAATTTATATTTATTGGCGAATTCAAGATCACGTTGATCGTGCGCTGGGCAGCCAAAAATTGCACCTGTGCCATAATCCATTAAGACAAAATTTGCTACATAAATGGGTAATGTCTTGTCTTTTAATAGCGGATGTTTCACGTGAATCGATAAATCAAAGCCACGCTTTTCAGCTTTTTCAATATCTTGTGTTGAAGTGCCTTGTTTCTTACAATCAGCAACAAAGGCGCTAAGTGCTTTATTATTCTTCATTAGGCTTTCGCATAATGGGTGGTCTGGCGAAAGAGCAATGAAAGAAGCACCATATATAGTGTCAGCTCGTGTGGTAAAAACCTCTATTGCTTTATTTGTGGTTTTTTCATTTGGCTCTATTTCAAAAAGAATACGCAATCCTTCAGATTTACCAATCCAGTTGCGCTGCATTGTGCGCACTTTTTCTGGCCAATCTGTCAAATTATCAAGCGCCTCTAATAGGTCTTGAGCATAATCTTTAATCTTAAATGCCCATTGATTAAGGTTGCGTTGCTCAACAATAGCGCCAGAGCGCCAAGCCTTGCCATCAATCACTTGCTCATTCGCTAGAACTGTTTGATCTATTGGATCCCAATTAACTTTGGATTTACGGCGATAAACTAGCCCCTCTTCAAGCATATCAAGAAAAAGAATTTGCTGCATATGATAATAATTTTCATCGCAAGTGGCAAATTCTCTTGACCAGTCAATGCTAAGACCCATTGATTTAAGCTGCTTGCGCATATTGTCAATATTTTTATATGTCCATTCTTTTGGGTGGACTTTATGTTTTATGGCAGCGTTTTCTGCTGGTAATCCAAATGCATCCCAGCCCATTGGGTGCAAAACATTTTTCCCCTTTGCTCTTTGATAACGGGCAACAACATCACCAAGCGCATAATTTCTTACGTGACCCATATGAATGCGCCCAGATGGATAGGGAAACATTTCTAACACATAATAGTTTTCACGAGTGTCATCTAAGTCGCAATTAAAGGTTTTTTGCTGTAGCCAAATTTTTTGCCAATAGGGCTCTTTTTCTCGTGGGTTATAGCGCTCAAAATTGTTGTTATTCACTATGAATTAATCCTGATGATTTGAAACTAAAAATGATGTATAAACTAGTTTATTCTATCAATATAGTATTTAGCATCTTTAATGCTAAATACTATAAATAAGAATATATATTCATCTAAGAAAGTGCAAGATGTCAAAGCAAGAAATAAGCGCTGTTGGTAAATTAAAAGAAATAGAACTAAAAATCAGCAAGGCAAGAAATAGAATAGTAGGTTATGATGATGATGATCCCATTAGCCCAACTCTGATTTGCGTTAGTAAAAATTTCTCTGCAGATGATGTTGCCCCAGTCCTAAAGGCAGGGCATCGAGTGTTTGGAGAAAATCGTGTGCAAGAGGCGCAAAGTAAATGGCCAGCACTAAAACAACAATATAATAATGTTATTTTGCACTTAATTGGCCCATTGCAAACAAATAAGGTGCGTGATGCTATTAGGTTATTTGATGTGATTGAAAGCGTTGATAGAGAAAAACTGGCAAAAAAATTACGTGCTGAGATGGATTTGGCTGGCAAAGATCTGCCGTGTTTTGTGCAGGTAAATATTGGGCAGGAGGAGCAAAAAGCAGGAATTGCACCAGAGCAAGCAATAGAATTTGTTAAAAAATGTCAAAATGAATATGGTTTAAATATTGTTGGGCTAATGTGTATTCCGCCATTTAATGAAGCACCAGGTCCATATTTCGCAATGTTGGCTGGTTTGGCGCAAAAGGCTAATGTGAGATATTTATCTATGGGTATGAGTAAGGATTATGAAGTTGCTATTATGATGGGAGCAACCCATGTTAGAATAGGAACTGCTTTGTTTGGCAAAAGAGATGCATAAATTGACTTAATAATTTTACTGCTCAATTCTAATCACTATCATTTGATTGGAGTTAATGGGCTATAGGCTTAAGAATATATTTGATATGGTATAAATAAATAACGACGATCAGCCTTAGAGGCGTGGGCGTAGAAAAGCCTTGTTGATGTGAGCATGGAAAAAGAATAAATGGCGGCAAGAATAAATAGAGAAAGATATTATGAACAAGCGCAAAATATTAATTATTGATGATGAAGATGAATTACGTAAAAACCTAGCAGAACAGCTTGATTTTTATGAAGAGTTTGAAACCTCTGAAGCGCATAATGCGATAACGGCACTTGATATGGTTAAAGATACTCACTTTGATTTGTTAATATTAGATGTTGGCTTGCCCGATATGGATGGGCGTGAAGCTATTAAAATATTACGTCGTGAGGGGTTTAATAGCCCTATTGTGCTTTTAACTGGTCATGTTAGCGATGCAGATGAGGTTTTGGGGCTTGATGCTGGGGCAAATGATTATGTAACAAAGCCTTTTCGCTTTTCTGTTTTGCTAGCTAGAATTCGCTCGGCTTTGCGTCAGTTCGATCAAAGCGAAGGTGTTATGTATAATATTGGGCAGTATTGTTTTATGCCAGCGCAAAAAATATTAGTGGCAGATGATGGTATTAAAATACGCCTGACTGATAAAGAAACATCAATTATGAAATATCTTTATCGTGCAGGTAGGAAAACCGTCTCTAAAGAGGAGTTATTAAAAGAGGTTTGGGGTTATAATAATCGAGTAACAACTCATACTCTTGAAACGCATATATATCGCTTAAGGCAAAAAATAGAACATGATCCTGCAAATGTACGCTTGCTTGTTACCCAAGAAGGGGGTTATCTTCTTGTACCGTAGGTCTAATGGTAAAGTCCTAATTGGTGAGTTTTGTGATTAATATATAGTTTGGGGCATTGCTATAATATGGGGCTAGATAATATTAATGCGATGATTGCTAATGTAGAATTTTTTTCTATTTGCAATGATGAGCAAATTCGCCTTTTGGCTTTTGCAAGCGAAATGCAACGCTATAATGCTAGAGATATTATCGCAAAGGGTAATGTTGGTACTGATGGAGCTTATATTATCAATCAGGGCACGGTTCTTATAAATGATGACAAAGAGCTAGATAAAAAATCATATTTTATCTCTGGACCTAATGTGCTTATAGGTGAGCGAAGCCTATTGTTAAATCGCCCATTACGCTCAACTATTATTGCCAGTGATAATGTTGAGGCGTTGTTTGTTCCGCAAAAAGCATTTTTCAAACTATTACGACAATACCCAGAAATTGCAGGTTTAATTGCCAAAAGGATTGAAGAAAGTTTAGATAATTATTTGCGCTCATTTGATGGTTTGCGCTAGGGATAGTTTTTAGAGAACTATTCAAATGTTGCAACTAGAGGTACGTGATCTGAAGGTTTTTCTTTCCAGCCTCTGGCTTCTCTTATAATTTTTACAACTGTTGAAAGTTCTGCAACATCAGGACTTGCCCAAATATGATCGAGCCGACGACCTTTATCTGCTTTATCCCAATCTTTGGCCCGATAAGACCACCAAGAATAAAGTTTTTCATTAGTTGGAATGTGCTTACGAATAATATCAACCCAATTTCCTCTATCACGTAATTTGTTTAGAAGCTCTATTTCTTGTGGTGTATGACTTACAACTTTGAGCAATTGCTTGTGAGACCACACATCATTTTCATGTGGGGCAATATTAAAATCACCAACAATTATTTGGTTTTTCCTAAAATCTGACCCATCAAACCAGCTTTGCATTTCTGAATAAAAGTCCAATTTATGTGCAAATTTAGGGTTTGTCTCTCTATCAGCCTCATCACCACCAGCTGGAATATAAAAATTATGAATGGTGATATTGCGAGATTTATATGAGACATTAGCGCTAACATGACGAGATTGCTCAATATTACAAAATGTTCTTTTATTGATATTATTTAGAGGGAGGCGTGATAATAGCGCAACTCCATGATAGGATTTTTGACCGTTTATTGCTTGATATTGATAGCCTGCATTGGCAAAAAACTCGGCAGGAAAATGATCATTAGTGCATTTAATCTCTTGAAGAGCAAGGATATCTGGCTTGGTATCATTAAGAAACTTAACAACCATTTCGCGTCGTAAACGAACGGAATTAATGTTCCAAGTAGCAAATGTGATTGGCATGACAAAAAATCCTATAGTTTTTTAGCGCCATATTGAGCTGGAATATAAAAATAGGATTTAGGTATAATAAGATTTTTTTGTACATCATAGAGGGAAAATGTAAGTTGTGCACCGCTTGGCTCGGTTAATACCCATTGCACGAGATCTTTTGTTTCAATTTCAAATATTAGTGCAACTTTGACAGGGCCTATTTGCGTTTCATCTACTATTGTAATTGCAATATAATCCTCTGAAGCAGTAACTTCAGTAATATTTGCATCAAGTAGGTTTATTTGTTCATTTAAGAAAATTCGTAAAGGGATTTGATCTTGAGGATAGGCAAATTTGGTTTCCTCACGCCTATCAATAACATAAAAACCACGCCCAACAGAGATGATTTCTTCACGTGATGGGGGGGCATAGCGAAAGCGAATTTTATTTGGGCGATCAAGATAAAACATTCCCTCAGTGCGTGCGCCACTAGAATCAATTTGTAAAAATTTTCCAACCATAGTTTTAATATCAGAGTTATATTGGCTGATTTCATTGATAAGATTTATTTGCTCTTGAGTTAATGAATGTTCAAGCGATTTTGCTGGATTGATTGCTAAAATGATAATTATAACGAATAGGGTTAGGCGTTTAAGCATTTGAGCGAATCCATTGTGATTTTAAACTAAAAATATTGTTAGCCCAAAATTACGGCAATATCACGATAAAATATTATTATTGTTGTTTTTTACAAAACTGTAGTTCTAAAAATTGACCTGCCTCTGTTGGCAGGTCAATTTTTATACGAGTATTGCTTGTTACGCCAATTTCAGTGCAAAATTGCTATAATTGTTTTTCACTCACTAGGTGGTTTAGGGTTTTGCTTAGGTTTGCATTGCTTTGCCCTTGCTCGCTTGCAATTGCAACAGAGGCAAGAAAAGTCATTAGGATAAAGCTAAAAATTAGTAAAAATTTGTTCATAATCATTCCTTTGGATTGTTGTTTGGAATGATGCTTAACATAGCTAAGCTGAGCAATCGATGAGCAAGCTGTCAGCAATTTGTCATCTATACTAAGTTTGAATAGGGTTGATTAATAATCAACTCCATCACCAACAAGGATTTCTCGCTTGCCTGCGTGACCAGCTGGAGAAATAATTCCTTCTTGCTCCATTTTTTCAATCAAAGTTGCGGCACGATTATAGCCTATTGAAAGGCGACGTTGAATATAAGAGGTTGAGACTTTTCTATCATTAAGCACAATATTTACCGCTTTATCATATAATTCATCACCTGAGCCACCAAATTCACCGCTGTCAGAAAATGAGCCCTCTTCTTCTACTTCTTGAGTTATTGTTTCTAAATAATCAGGAGTGCCTTGAGCTTTAAGATGAGAAACTACGTCTTCTACTTCTTGATCTGAGCAAAAGGGGCCGTGAAGTCGGCTAGTGCGACCGCCGCCAGCCATATAAAGCATATCACCCATACCTAATAATTGCTCTGCTCCCATTTCACCCAAAATTGTACGAGAATCAATTTTTGAGGTAACCTGAAACGAAATTCTAGTTGGGAAGTTGGCTTTGATTGTGCCAGTTATAACATCAACTGATGGGCGTTGGGTTGCGGTTATTAAATGAATGCCAGCGGCTCTGGCCATTTGCGCTAAACGCTGAATTGCCCCTTCGATATCTTTACCTGCAACCATCATAAGATCTGCCATTTCATCAACAACTATGACAATGAACGGCAATGGCTCAAGCTCAAACGTTTCGCTTTCATATATTGGCTCACCAGTTTCTTTGTTAAAACCTGTTTGCACTGTGCGAGTTATTATTTCGCCTTTTTTAGCGGCGTCTTTAACACGCTTATTAAAGCCATCAATATTACGTACGCCAATTTTACTCATTTTGCGATAGCGATCTTCCATCTCACGCACCGCCCATTTAAGCGCTACTACCGCTTTTGATGGGTCGGTAACAACGGGGGACAATAGATGTGGAATGCCATCATAAACTGAAAGTTCAAGCATTTTTGGATCGATCATAATCATGCGACATTGCTCAGGGGTCATGCGATAAAGAAGCGATAATATCATAGTATTGATGCCAACAGATTTCCCTGAGCCTGTTGTACCAGCAATTAACAGGTGGGGCATACGAGCGAGATCGACAATAATTGGCTCACCACCAATGGTTTTACCCAAACAAATATTTAACTTGCCCTTAGCCTTTTCAAAATCACTTGAAGCTAACATTTCACGTAAATATACGGTTTCTCTTTGTTGGTTTGGTAATTCAATACCAATAGCGTTGCGCCCTGGAACAACGGCAATACGGGCAGAAATAGCGCTCATTGAGCGTGCTATATCATCGGCTAAAGATATAACTCGGCTAGATTTAATACCAGGTGCTGGCTCAAGTTCAAATAATGTTACGACAGGTCCAGGGCGAACATTTGTAATATCGCCTTTAACGCCAAAATCAGCTAACACGCTTTCAAGTTGACGGGCTTTTTCTTCTAATATTTGTGGGCGATGCTCGTTAGCTATCTCTGTGACAATAGGGCTTGCAAGCAAATTTAGTTGCGGCAATTCAAAGCCTTGTTGCTTTAATAGTGAGCCTTGCGCTTCAAGCGCTTGGCGTGTGCCTTGTTTTGGGCGTTGGGCAAGCGAGCTAACACGATTTGTTGAGCTAGGCATTGTTGTGTTATTATTAGTAAGGAATTCTGGTATGGGGTCAAGTGAAGTTGGTGCGTTACTAATATCGCTAGTTGCGCTTAATTGATTTATATTTTGATCAAGGGAGGGCTCTAATCTTTCATTAAATGTCTGATGGCTTGCGCCTGCATTAAATGTCTGATGGCTTGCGCCTGCATTAAATGTCTGATGGCTTGCGCCTGCCAGTTGATGATTTGTTTGAGGTTGATGAATAGTTGTTTTTTGCAAATCTGTTTCAGTGATATTTATGCTTTTTGCATTTTTGTTCCAAGCACGTTTCCAAGCGGTTTTTAGGGCAAAAATCATATGTACTATTGCACCCATAATAATATCAAAAACCCCAATGCGGTTTTTTTCATCTTTAAGAGGATCAAT
>JAMONS010000046.1 GCA_027065555.1 Hyphomicrobiales bacterium
GTGATGTGATGCGTGATACGATTATATTACCTGAGGGGAAGATGGCTCGTGGCTCTGATGTTAGAGCAAAAATCCGGGTTCTTGAGGGCGGCTCGGGCGCAAATCAGGCGATGTGGCTTAGTGAAAATAAGGTAAAAGTGAAATTTATCGCTCGGGTTGGGGAGAGTGATTTTGCTCATTATAAAAATCAGTTTTTAGCGCATAATATTGAACCCATCTTGCAAGCAGATGAAAATAACCCAACAGGGCATTTAGTTACCTTAGTTGATTATAAAGATGGCGAGCGTAGTTTTTTTACTGATAGGGCGGCAAATACTAGATTGTCACTTAAAGAAATTCCAAGCGATATTTTTAACAAAATTGGACTGTTACAAATTTCTGGCTATGCGTTTTTTGAGCCCTCACCACGAAAAGTTGCACTTGATTTAATCAAACAAGCCAAAGCCCTAAATATCCCATTTTCAATCGATCCAGCTTCAAGCTCATTTATCAAACAAGTAGGAATTGAAAAGTTCTTGGCTTGGACAAAGGGCGCAAGATTTTTCTTTCCTAATGAAGAAGAGGCAGAAATTTTAAGTGGCACAAGTAACCTTAAAGAACAGATTGAAATATTGGGCAATTATTTTGAATTTGTCATAATTAAGCGGGCTGAAAAGGGTGCAGTGATTGGCACAAAACAACATGGTATAATTGCTGATGTTAAAGCACAAAAAATAAGGGCAATTGATTCTAGTGGTGCAGGAGATGGTTTTTTAGCTGGATTTATTGCAGTGCTAAAGAGCGGTAGCTCGCCCAAAGACTGCCTGATTAACGCAAACAAACAAGGCGCAACCATTGCTACAAAAATTGGCGGGCAACCATAATGAATATGCTTTATATTTACTAACCCTGCCCAATCACATCTAAATCTATAAATTAAAATCTTATTGGTATAGCGCCAGAAAATATCAGCCAAGCCCAGCCAAAAACACAAATTGCTGCCATCGGAATAACAGGCGGGGCAAGCTTTGGAAGAAATGCGAGAATAGCAGTAATTATTGCAATGGTTGAAAATAAAACAATTGGTAAAATATTGCTACCATTTATATTGCCTTGTGGCTCGATAATAAAGCCTGCAAATGCAAATGATTTATCATGCGTAATTAGAGCCTGAGTTTCAGTTAAAAAAGCAAATGAAGGATAGTGTAAACTAATGCCAATTGCGGCAATACATATAAGCACTAATGTGCTTAATAGACCCATTCCAAGCCCTATTGCACGTGGGTAAGTTGGCAAATTATGATATGCAGTATACCAATATCCTCCCCAAAAAAATAATCGTCCAAAAATCCACATGATAGTCATTAATGTGATTATGCTTAGATACGAGCTTTCTAAAAACATTGTTGCAGCAATTATTGCCGCTGAAAACATTATAAATTGTTCAGAGCTATTGCTTAGAAACTGTGTATGAACCTGATTATGAATATTTATAGAAGCCGTTTTATTGCCTGAAGCGGCAGGACTTGCAAAAACGTCTTTTGTTTCAATTTGCCAACGTGTTGCCCCAACAGCAAGAAAGCCAATGAATAATAATAGACTTGCAAAGAATATATGAGAGAATGCAAATGTCATTCTAGCAGCAAATGAGTTGACTTCACTAGTCATATCATTGGGCAAAAGCCACCAAGTAAGAGCAAGAGTTGCAAAGAATAACAACCAGCCAGATGCTATCCATTTTGCTAAAATATGCTTATTTGAACTTATATCTAAATGGTTTTTTTCTTTATTCATTATTCGTCCTTTTTTGCTTTTAAGCAACATATACAGCTTTTAAGGTTTTTTGCATCAATTAGCGACATAATAATATTTAAAGTAGTTCGTATTTCTCCCTTATCTATTATACTCGCTACATGATTTAGCATTTCATGTTATTTTATCATATCATTAGTTTCAAACATTGATTGAGTGAACATTAACTCCTAAGATAAAGTCACAGATTTTGATTGGATAAGGTTCATCTCCAATGATTTTTACATAATTGAAACAATATGCCTTTCAGCACTAAAAAACGATAGCTCGCCCAAAGATTGCCTGATTAAAGCCAATAAACAAGGCGCAATCATTGCAGTAAAGATTGCCGGGCAGCCAGATTTTTAAAGGTTAGATGAATGGAAAATAATAAAAAAATAAAGCACATATTATCAAGCATTTTTGGTTTTGATAGTTTTCGCATAGGGCAAGCAGAAATTATAAATGCCGCAATAAAGGGGCAAGACGTGCTTGCCATAATGCCAACGGGGGGCGGCAAATCTTTATGCTTTCAATTGCCTGCTCTTATGCAGAGCGGGCTAACCGTTGTAATATCGCCGCTTATCGCTTTAATGCGAGATCAAATATTTCAGTTGCGTGCAAATGGCGTAAAGGCGGCAAGTATAAATTCTTCTTATTCAGAACAAGATAATCAACGCACCATTGATGCTGCGATAAATGGTGATTTAAGCCTATTATATATTTCGCCCGAGCGGCTTAGGCTTGCCAGCACGATTGAGTTTTTGCAGCAAGCCAATGTTAAAATAGTGGCGGTTGATGAGGCGCATTGTATTTCGCAATGGGGACATGATTTTCGCCCTGAATATCAAGAAATAGGCAAAATCTGCGATAGGTTAGGCGGGGTGCAAATCCTTGCTTTTACTGCCACCGCAGACGAGCAAACAAGGCAAGATATTGTAGAAAAATTATTTCGCAAGCCGCCAGAAATATTTTTGCATGGGTTTGATCGACCAAACCTAAAAATCTCAATGTCAGTTCGCAATAATGGCAAAAAACAACTGCTAACATTTCTTGATAATCACCAAAATCAATCTGGAATTATCTATTGTCAATCACGCAAAAAAGTTGAGCAAATTACTCAGTTTCTTAATGACAATAACATTAAAGCTCATGCATATCATGCAGGACTAAGCAAAGAACAGCGTGATGAAAATCAAGATATTTTTCTAATTGAAGATGCGATAATCATCGTCGCAACTATTGCCTTTGGCATGGGCATAGACAAGCCCGATGTGCGCTTTGTTTTTCATATGGATTTGCCTAAAAATATCGAAAGCTACTATCAAGAAATAGGGCGTGCAGGGCGAGATAATTTACCGGCCTTTATTTATACTCTTTATGGGTTAAGCGAAATTTATCAATATAGGCGTTGGATAGAACAAGGCGATGCATCAATAGAGCAAAAGCAAATTGAACATCAAAAGCTAAGCTCTTTGGTAGCGCTTTGCGAAGCGCCGCTTTGTCGTAAAGTTGCGTTGCTTGCCTATTTTGGCGAAGATAGTGAACCGTGTGGGGATTGTGATTTATGTAGCGGTGAAATCAAAACCTATGACGGCACAATCAACGCCCAAAAAGCTCTTTCGACCATTATTAGAACAAAACAGATTTTTGGTCTTGAGCAATTAGTTAGTGTTTTGTTGGGGCAAGAAAATGAAATGAGCATTAAACACAACCATCATAATCTTTCAACATTTGGCATTGGAAGAGATATTTCTGCCCATCAATGGAAATCGATTTTTCGCCAGTTGCTAGCGCTTGGTTTGATAAATATTGATGCAACAAATGGGTTTAATAGTTGGGTGGTGAGCGAAGATGGCTGGCTCGTTATGCGTGGGCAACAAAAGGTGCAACTACGTGAGGAAATTATTCAGGTTCAACAAAAATCACTAAGAAGAAAGAGCAAAAAACAAGATTTGATAGAAAATAAAAACTGCAACCAAAAAGTCCTAACCGCATTAAAAGCCCGCCGACTAACCCTAGCACGAGAAAAAAACAAACCAGCCTTCGTAATATTTAGCGATAGATCACTAATTGACATGGCAGTAAAATTACCAAAAACATTAGATGAAATGAGTGATATTTATGGAGTTGGTGATATGAAATTAAAGCAATTTGGCGAAGATTTTTTGTCTATCATTGCGCAGGAGTTGTAGATGGTAAGATGTGGATTGACCTCAACTCACTTTATCCCAAGCCCCCCACCGCTTTATGCCAACCCCCCACCCCTAGCCCCTCCCCGAAGTGGGAGGGGGATAAAGAGCAAACCTGTTTCGGGCTAATTGCCTAGTTTTTGTAATAATCTGGCAGCTATTCTTTTTCCCTCCCCCCTTGAGGGGAGGGATTAAGGGTGGGAGTTTGAAGAATAAATCCAATTTAGCATTAATTGACAAAGGTCAGCATTACTGCCATAATATCTCATGGATAAAGAAACAATAATACGTCAAAGTTTTTCTTCACAGGCAAAATTTTGCGCTGATCTAGGCTCTCCATTTACCGCTAATTTGCTTGAAGGGCTTGGTAAAAATCTTGATCGCTCAACAAAGGTAGGAAGAACAATCCTTAACTGGAATGGACAGCCAGATGCTTTTGGGGACGCTATCGCCTTGCGTTTGGCTGGCGCTTTACATGGTTTGGTTCGATCTGGGCAATTAAAAAAACTTGAAAAGTTTTATCCTCCCTTTCCGCTCACCTCGTCAAAAAAGCTAGCAAAAGCGGCAGTGATTGCGATTAGTGAAGCCGATGATGAAATATGTCAGTGGTTAACTTATGCGCCACAAACTAACGAAGTTGCACGCTCGGCTCTGCTTTATTTAGGGATGCGAGTGATTGCTAAAAAAACTGCCCTTCCATTGTCAATATTCGAGTTAGGATCAAGCGCTGGCCTTAACCTAATGCTTGATAAGTTTCACTATCGCTTTGCAGGGCAAGAATTTGGAGCTTTAGACTCAAAATTGACGCTTGCCCCAAAATGGAGCGGGAAACTGCCAGATGGAGATAATCCGCATATTATTAATCGACGTGGGTGTGATCTTAATCCTTTGGACATTGAAAATCCTGCGCATCGCTTGCGATTATTATCCTATATTTGGCCTGACCAGCAAGAAAGACTAGATAGAGCAAAAGCGGCAATAGAAATAGCGCTTAATGAACCTCCAAAATTAGATAAAGCTGACGGTGCTGATTGGGTAGAAAATGTGATTGATAACAATAGAGAAAATGGAGTGGCAAGAATTTTGTTCCACTCAATCACCTATCAATATTTTCCAAAAGATATTAAGGCACGTATAGTAACGCATATGGAAGAGCTAGGTAATAAGGCAAGCAAACAAACGCCTCTTGCTTGGCTGGCGTTTGAGCAATTTGAAGATCAAGGTGCATGTTTGACATTGCGCCTATGGCAAGGAAACTCAAATGATGGGGATTTAGTTCTACTAGCAAAAGCAGGGGCGCATGTGAAAGAAATTAACTGGTTATAATTGTTGCTCAGCCAAATCCTGTTCAATCAAACTATTGACCATAGCAATAACAGTCTCATCAGCACTAATAAATTCACGCTCTAAGAGAGCTTTTGCTTTACTGTTTCAAGTTGGTGCTCCAGTTTATGATTAACCTTCCTCAACTCCGATTCATTTTTATAAACACCCTCACTTGCCACATACTATATTCTATGTTAGTGAGTAAGCACTAACTAACTAACAGATAGTAGGTTTTCATTTAGTATTGAGCAAGGAACTTGGAATTAGTAGAATATTTCAATAGCTAGCGTTAATTGTTGGAGTGGAAAATAATTATGTTTAAGCCTATAAAAGCTCAATCCGTAAAAAGAATGAGTGCAAGCGATCGTAAATCTGTGATAATTGCAGCGGTATTGGCTCAGGCTGATATTAATGGACCAGACCGCTTATCAACTGCAGAAATTGCCAAAGCATCGGGTCTTACTCATGCAGGAGTTTTTCGACATTTTCCAACCAAGCAAGACATTTGGCTTGCGGTAGCACATGAAATTGCTAAAACGGCAAAGTCTTATTGGGCTAAACCGCTTAAATTATCTCTTAAGCCAAAAAGTAAGATTGAGGCACTTGTAGCTTCACATTTTGAATTCTTAAGCGAAACCCCTGCAATTTTGACTATTCTTTATTCCTATGAATTACAACATGCAAATGTAAAGCTACGCACGATCCTAACTGAGATGATGTTGCAATTTCGTAACTATTTATCAAATGAATTTATTTTATCTAGAAACAAGAAACAATCTCAAGATTTAGCATTTTTAATCATTGCCTTAATACAGGGCTTGGCTATGCGTTGGTCAGTTAGCCAGCAAAATTTTGATCTAAAAAGTGAAGGCATGAGATTGCTCAAAATTCAACTCAATATGATTAACTTCAAATAAAGGAAAATAAAATGAAAAATTATGGAAAAACAAATATAGTAGCAGGGCTATTGTTCATGGGTGGTTTTATGCTTTATGGATTTATACTAATCTATATGCGTGATTTTGCCCCTGGCAAGGAAGAATGGATAGCAAATTCTAATGTGGGCACTCATTTTGAAGCACGCCTAGCGCATGTTCATGGTAATTTGTTTGCCTTTATCAATATTATGATTGGCTATTTATTATTAAAATTACCTGTTGCTGCATCTTCTGCCAAATGGATTTCATATACTGGATTACTAGGCATGGCAATGCCGCTTGGTATTACGGCTGAATTCCTCTTTGGCCTGCCTTTTTATCTTGTGCTTGTGGGTGCAATTTCTATTATCACCTCAATTATCTGGCTTGCTATTGCGTTAGCAAAAGCAAAATTTCCAGTAAAATAATAATCGATAAAACAAGTAAAGGGCGACTAACAAAATTCGCCCTTTATACTATTTCAAAATACTACATTAAAATTTCTTTATGAATTAATCACATAAACCCTGCTCAAGCAAACTATTGGCCATAGCAATAACTGCCTCATCAGCACTAATAAATTCACGCTCCATTAAGGCCTTGCCCAAAGAATTATCAAGCTCATGCTTCACCCCCAAAGCACTAAGATTTCCTCGCACGTCTTTATCAAATAATGAATAAAGCCGCACGCCCCAATCTGGCATAGAGAATTTTGGTAATTTCTTGCTATATTGCGGCAGGGCGGTTTTCATTGCGTCAGATAGTTCCTTAAACCACAATCCATTACTTGCAGTAATAAATCGCTTTCCTCCTGCTTGTTGCTCGGTCATTGCTTTTAAGTGCATAAAAGCGACATCTCGCACGTCAATTATTGGGAAATAAAAACGAGGGGTTGCAGGAATTGAGCCATTTAATAGACGCAAAATCAACGCACCAGACGTGCCAGCATCATCATCAAGTAATGGGCCAAAAATTAGCGATGGGTTGATGACAGACAAATCATTGCGCCGACCAGCATTCTCCATTATTTCCCATGCCTTTTTCTCGGCTAGGGTTTTAGATTCTGTGTAGGCATTAACCTCCGCTGAGTTAATATTAGTCCAGTCATCTTCGTTAAAAGGCGCAGTATGATCCTTGCCATGCCCATAAGATATTGCCGCCATTGAAGATGTTAAAATAATACGCTCAACTTTGGCTTTTAGTGCCGCTTCAATCGCTCGGCTTGTTCCTTTAACGGCAGGGTTAATTAATTCCATCCTATCATCGGGCATAGTAGTAACAAATGGCGAGGCAACATGCTGTAAATAGCGTGCGCCTTGCATTGCTTCACTCCAACCCTCATCTTCATTTAGATCAAGCGCCACAAATTCAAGCTGAGAAATATCCGCCCCATGAGCTTTTAATGTCTGGCGCACTTTTTCAGATTTCTCAAGATTTCTTACGCTTCCACGCACTCTATAACCTTCTTTAAGAAGCTGTAGCGCCACATGCGAGCCAACAAAACCTGAAATTCCTGTGAGTAAAACTAAATCTGACATAATAATCCTTTGTGTTTTCATACGAATTACACTATAATCGTTTAGTTAGTCAAGTTATAAATTTAAGGAAGTAGGCTTTGGCGGCAGAAAAAGAAGTATCGAAAAAAACAAAGCGCATAAATGAAATATTAGATGCGGCTTTGGGCTTGGCATTGGCTAGAGGGCTAAATAGCACCACAATGGAGGCAATAGCCAAGCAGGCTAATATTTCTAAAGCCACGCTTTACGCCTATTTTGCCAATAAGCAACAGATATTTACAGCAATTACCGCTCGCTTTTTTGACACTCTTAAAATCTTGGTTGAAACAGGCCTAAATAAAGATTTACCGCTAAGTGATAGAATTGCTTTAGCCCTATCTTCAAAATACAAGGTAGCTTTTCGTCTATTTGCAGGCTCGGCGCATAAAGATGAGATTTATTCTCAAAAATCAAATTTTGCTGGTAAAGAGGTAGAGGAATTTGAAATTTGGCTTCAGCAAAAAATTTCTCAAACTCTTTTGGAGAGCGGACATAAACAGCCGCAAAAATATGCGCAAATTATATTAGCATGTGCAAAGGGCATATCGCAAAGCGCCACCAGCGCCAGCCAAATTGGCCCAGCAATTAGGCTGGTAGTTAAAAAATTACTATGAAGAGCCTCCTAGAAAGGGTTCTTGCTTGCCCCAAAGGCTTAAATCATTTAGGGAAAAGCAAGTGAAAATTTTAGGCATTTATAATGGCAAAGAACAAAAAACCGCAAAAGGTAAAAGCAAGGCTAATTCGTGGCTTTAACGATCGCTCATCAAGCGATATTCGTGCCACCGATGAGATGATGGGTAAAATCCAAAATGTGTTTGAGCTTTATGGGTTTGATCCGATTGAAACACCATTTTTAGAATATACTGATGCGCTGGGTAAGTTTCTGCCTGATAGCGACAGACCAAACGAGGGTGTTTTTTCTCTGCAAGATGAAGATGAGCAATGGCTAAGTTTGCGCTATGACTTAACTGCGCCTCTTGCACGGCATGTTGCGCAAAATATCAATGAAATAACAATGCCCTATCGCACCTATCGTGCTGGTTGGGTTTTTCGCAACGAAAAACCGGGCCCCGGACGGTTTCGCCAATTCATGCAATTTGATGCCGATATTGTTGGCGCACCAAATGTTAGTGCCGATGCTGAAATGTGCATGATGATGGCAGATACAATGGAGGCGCTGAGGATTAAGCGTGGTGATTATGTTATTCGGGTGAATAATCGCAAAATCTTGGACGGATTGTTTGAAGCTATTGGGGTTTTTGACGAGGGGCAAAAATTATCGGTGCTTCGTGCGATTGATAAACTCGATAAATTTGGACTTGATGGCGTGAAATTATTACTTGGTGATGGACGTAAAGACGAAAGCGGTGATTTTACTAAAGGTGCAGAGTTAAATGAATTGCAAATTGATAATGTAATCAAGTTTTGTAATCCTGATAATTTTCAAACATCGAATTATGAAGGATCGCTTCAAAAAGATCCGTTAAAAACAATAAATTACTTTAGATCTTTATTTGAAAATTCTATTTACACTTCAGGGTTAGATGAACTTGAATCTCTTGCTAAACTTGTTATTGATTCTGGTTATGGTCCCAAGGGCTACTTTTCAGGCAGAATTCATATTGATCCGTCTGTAGTTCGTGGTCTCGAATATTACACTGGTATGGTCTATGAAGCTGAGCTGCTTTTTGATGTCACAAACGACAAGGGTCAGAAAGTGCAATTCGGCTCGGTTGGTGGCGGTGGGCGTTATGACGGTTTGATTAAACGTTTCACTGGTCAGGCTGTTCCTGCTACTGGGTTTTCTATTGGTGTTTCTCGACTTATGTCTGCGCTTAAAAATCTTGATCGGCTTGAAAAAACTCAAATGCCAGCGCCAATTATTGTTTGTGTTATGGATAAATCTCGTGTTGCTGATTATCAAAAAATGGTTATGGAGCTTCGTAAAAAGGGTATTCGTGCTGAGATGTATCAGGGCAACCCTAAGAATTTTGGTAAGCAGTTGCAATATGCTGATAGGCGCAATTCACCTGCAGCTATTATTGCGGGCTCAGACGAATTTGAGCAAGGCATTATTCAGATTAAAGATTTGGTTGTGGGTAAAGAAGCCTCACAAAATATCAAAGATAATGAACAATGGAAAAGCGAGCGTCCGGGGCAGTTTGAATGTAAACGCTCTGAATTAGTTAAAAAAATTTTGGAGCTTCCAGCGATCAAGGCTTGGCTAAATAAATGAGTGAAGCAAACGAAAATCGCAATAAGCTGGTTGAGTTGATAAAACAAAAAGCAACTCTTAGTGATGTGCCAATGCTATTACCTGCTAATCCGTTTTTTGATTTAGCAGGAGAAGAATTTGGCCGCCGCCTGTTGCTTACCTCTGGCGTGAACGATGTTGAATATTGCTTGCGCCCCGAATTCACCTTGCCCATTGCAACGGAGTTTTTAGCCTCAAAAAAACCAAGCGATAATATTAGTTATACAAGTGCTAATATTGGCTATATTGGTAAAATTTTTCGCCAGCGAGCTAATGGCCCAAGTGAATTTTTGCAAGCTGGAATTGAATTTTTAGGGCAAGAGGATCGCAATGAAATTCTGGAGCAAATGTTTGATTTTGTTCTTAGTGCTACTAAGGTCTATAATATAAAGCCGCAAATTCTATTAGGCTCAGTTGAAATTTTTGAAAGCATCTTAGAGCAAATAAATATTGCAAAAGTCTGGATACCTCGCATTCGCCATCGCTTTGGCCATGCTGATGCAATGTCACGCTTGCTTGAAAGATTATCTGATCCGCATGGCGCTGGCACTGGTGGTAGCACTGGCTCATTACCATGGAAAGAAGACGAGCTAATTGGCGTTATTTCTGATCAAATGATTGCGGCTGGTCTATCGCTAACTGGCTCTCGCACTCCAGAGGAAATTGCCAATCGTTATTTTGAAAAACAACAGCTTAATGCTTCAACAGTTCCTAGCGAAATAATAGGTTTTTTGCAAAATTATCTAAATATAAATGGTGAGGCTAATAGCGCTTTAGAGCAAATAAACATATTGGCAAATGATTTTGGCTTAGATTTACAAGCACCGCTTAATCGTCTTTTAGATCAAATTGCCCTGCTAAAACATGAGCATGGAATGAGCGAAATATTATTTGATGCCAGTTTTAGCCCAGCCCTTGATTATTATACGGGCATAGTTTTTGAAGCTAAAAGAGAAGGTAAAACTCTAGCATCGGGCGGTGAATATAATCGTCTGCTTGAGCGCTTAGGTGCCGCAACGCAAATAAATGCTACTGGCTGTTCTTTATGGATTGATCGTTTGGAGGGAGCAGAAAATGAGTGATATAATTTTAGCTGTTCCATCAAAAGGGCGACTTGAAGAACTTTCAAGGGAAATTTTTGCTGAGGCTGGCATGGCGATTGAGCGTCCCGGTGGCGCTCGCTCTTATAGCGGTAATTTAGTTGGTTATAATAATATTTCAGTGCAATTTTTACCAGCCAGCGAAATCGCCCGTGAACTTGTGCGTGGCAGCGTTGATATTGGCATAACTGGCGTTGATCTTATCTATGAAACTTCTGAAAATGCTATTGATAATGTTGTGCTGGCATGTGAGCTTGGGTTTGGGCAAGCAGATGTTGTGGTAGCAATTCCTGATGCGTGGATTGATGTAACGACCATGCGTGATCTATCAGATGTTGCGGCTGATTTTCGTAATATTCATGGGCGCTGGTTACGGGTGGCAACAAAATATGTGCATCTAACAAGGCAGTTTTTTGCGCAACATCAAATTGCGCAATATCAAATTGTGCAATCGGTTGGCGCAACGGAAGCTGCACCAAGTTCAGGTGCGGCTGATTTAATTGTTGATATTACTTCAACTGGCTCAACCCTAAAGGCCAATGGGTTGCGTATTTTAAGCGATGGAATAATATTAAAAAGTGAAGCAACTCTTATAGTTTCAAAAAGTGCAAATTGGACACCAGCGCAAAGAATGACCATAGCGCAAATTCTCGATGCTATTGGCATTGAGCAAAATGAAGATGAGTAGATTGTTTTTCTTGATTGCTAGGTTTTAGGATTGATTGCTAGGTTGTAGGAAACTCGCTCTTTTCGTCATTCCTGCCCCACCACTGTCATTCCTGCGAAAGCAGGAATCCAGTTAAGCCAAGTCTTTGGCGCAAGAGAGTCTTTGGCGCAAGAGAGTTTTTTGCCCGCTGGACAGCGGGCTACTGGATTATCGTGTCGAGCACGATAATGACAAGAGGGGAGGAATGACAAATGGAGAATGGAATGATAAAGGTTAATTCTAGCAAATGGAAATAGAAATCCTTCTACTATTAGCCATGGTTGGCATGGCGGCTGGTTTTGTTGATGCGATTGCAGGGGGCGGTGGGCTTATTGCTTTGCCCATTCTTATTTCCGTTGGCCTGCACCCAGTTGCCGCTATGGCGACCAATAAAATGCAAAGCATTATCGGCACTGCAACCGCCTCTTTTACCTATTGGCGCAAAGGTCTAATT
>JAMONS010000047.1 GCA_027065555.1 Hyphomicrobiales bacterium
TGAGTGTCGAATTAGATACTCAAATGTTGAATTATACTCTCACTTTTTGTGATGTGAAATTAAAAGGAAAAATATTATGAAAACTCTTAAAAGCTTTATTAAAGACGAATCTGGTGCAACGGCTATTGAATATGGTCTAATTGCTGCTTTGATTGCTGTTGGTATTATTGCAGCAGCAAGTGCGCTTGGTGGCCAGCTATCAGCTCTATTTGGTCGTATTAGCACAAGACTATCTCGTGCTAGATAAGATTTATTTCTTATAGAATATATATTTAGGGAGGCCTTTGGTCTCCCTTTTTTTTGGCATTAATGAAAACCTTAATAAGAATTGTTGTTATTCTAATTTTATTTAGTAGATGCGGTGTTATAGTTAAATGCTTTGTTATTCTTCACTTTGTTCAGAGTGATAGGGGGAGCTTTGGGTGATAAAAAAGAAAAATTTGTATAGCGATGAAACTAAAAATTATTATATTAAGATATAAAAAAGTCTAATATTCTATTGCTGAATAATTAAAGAGGAAATACATAAATGAATTTATTAGAAACGATTATACTCTTTATATTTCCCTTTTTTATGATTTATGCGGCGTTTTCGGATCTTTTTACTATGAAGATTTCGAATAAGATTGTTTTGGGGTTGATAATAATTTTTATTGCTTTGGCAATATTTATTAAAATGCCAATCGCTGAAATTGGTGCGCACTTTGGTATTGCACTTATCGTGCTTATTGTGACATTTGCTTTATTTAGTTTTGGCTGGGTTGGTGGTGGAGATGCCAAATTGGCAGCTGCCACGGCTTTATGGTTTAGCTCTTCTATTACTTTGGAATATTTAGTCTATGCTGCGATGGCAGGAGGCATATTAACGGTTGCAATTTTAATCTTTCGCTATTTCCCATTACCCTTTGGATTAGACAAAATTATATGGATTGCAAGGCTACATAAAGCAGGATCTGGCGTTCCTTATGGAATTGCCTTGGCTTTTTCGGGATTAATTGTTTATCCGCAAACAGTTATTTTTACCCATTTTACAGGGCAAGAAGCCTTTGATGGCGGGTTGTTTTACTTGTTAGAAAAACTACTAACATAAAATTAACTAAACTTTCTAACCTAAGATTAACCAAACTTTGACTCTTTTCGCACCAAACTGTCTCTAATTAGAAATGAGCGTTGTTGCGTTCATGATTTATGTAAGGGTCTGGTTTGATGAATCGGGGACGTATTTTACTTTTGTCTGTTGCGTTAGTTGCAGGTGGTTTGGCAGCTTTTATGGCAACTCGAGGTGGTGATGAGCAAATTGCTCCAACTAGAGCTCAGGTGGAGCAAGAAGCAAGAACAAAAATTGTTATAGCGGTAAAATCAATCGGTGTTGGCGAAAGATTAAACCCATCTTTAATAAGGTGGGAAGAGTGGCCAAGTAATGCAGTTAGACCTGAATATATTACTATTGATGCTGTTCCTGATGGATTAGAAGAGTTAAGTGGTGCGGTTGCACGATTTGAATTTTTTGAAGGTGAGCCAATTCGTGAAGCTAAACTTGTTCACTCAGATCAAGGCTTTTTATCTGCGGTGATTGAACCCGGTATGCGGGCGGTATCTATTGGGGTAACTGCTGAGAGTGGTGCGGGTGGTTTTATTGTTCCAAATGATCGGGTTGATGTGATTTTAACTTCCGAATCAGCTGATAATATTGATCGCTCAGATACAATTTTGCAAAATGTAAAAGTTTTAGTCATTGATAGACGACTTGGTCAGCTTGGTGAAACTGGGGGGGCTGAAAATCCAGACGAGCCAGAGAATAATACTTTTGAGGCTGATACTATTGCGGTGCTTGAGTTAACGCCTGAGCAAGCAGAAATTGTTATCAATTCTTCAGAAATTGGGCAGTTAGCGTTGGTATTAAGATCGGTTGCTGATTTTAATGAAGAAATTCCTGAGGGGATTGCGATGCGCAAAAATACGACTGTTCGTATGATTCGCTATGGCAAGGGTCAAGATATTTTGCCAGTAAGTATTGAGATGGCATCACCAGCACAAATAAGTTCGCAGGAATTAACTCCAGCGGGAAATAATATACCTGGTATGATTTTTGATCAAGAAAAAGGGGAGATGGTTGAAATGCAATCACAAACCGAACTCAATGCAGCCTCTGCGAGTGAATTAAATCCTATTGGAAATGGCAATTCTATTGAGAGTGTTAGATCCATTGAAAATGCCATGGCGCAGTAAGGTTGAGAGAAAAATCATGAAAAAAGTTAAAAATAATTCATCATTTAATATCAAATTTCTAAAAATAATTACTAGCGTTTTGGTTAGTATTTTTATGCTGATGTCAGTCATTCCCTCTGTTGCTAAGCAAGTTTCGCATCTGCGTATTTCACAAGCAGAAATAGGTGCGACACAATATTTGCAAGTGGGTCATAATAAATCTGTGATAATTGACTTGCCTGCTGAGGTGGGTGAAGTAATTGTCTCTCAACCAGAAATTGCGGGTGTAATTTTGCGCTCAAAACGGCGTGCGATTATTCAGGGTATAAAAGTTGGTGAAACTAATATTTTCTTTTTAACTGCTAGTGGCGCACGTATTGCGGTGCTTGAATTATCTGTTGCATC
>JAMONS010000048.1 GCA_027065555.1 Hyphomicrobiales bacterium
ATTTCCTTTAGGTAACGCATTTAACTCTGTTACTAATATGCAAGAGCGTATGGACATTTTACAAGTTCAATTAGCAACTGGTAAAAAATCGCAAAGCCTTTCCCAGCTTGGTAATGATCGCTCTTTTGATATGACAATAAGAAACAGGCAAAGCAGAATTAGTGCCTTTCAATCCAATATCTCCATCGTAAATTTGCGCCTAGATTTCCTTGGTAATAGCATGGAGCGCCTTGATGAATTAGAGGCTGAAAGTCGTGGCTCGGTGGCATCTGGCGGCATTGGCGCAAACGGCTCAAACATGATTACTACGCAAACGTTAGCAACCAATCGCCTTGATGAAGTGATTACTTTGCTCAATAGCGAAGTTAATGGACGCTATTTATTTGCTGGCGGCTTTAGCGATGCTCCCCCTGTTGCTTCATTTGATGCAATATTAAATGGAGAGGGAGGGCGAGATGGGTTTAACACTATTGTTGGTGAGCGAAAACTTGCCGATGCAGGGGCGGACGGTAAAGGTCGTTTAATTAATGACACATTACCCGCAACAACTGCTTCTGTTTTTGGCGGTGCGGTTGATGGAACTGAACTTTTATCAGATGCAGAAATTGGCTTTGCAAATGGCGAAACATTCACTCTTAGTGGCGGTGGTTTTGCACCAGTAAATATTGCCCTTACAAATATTGGTGGCGCAACCACTGGCGCAGTTTTGGATATAGGTGTTGCCAGCATTGATGATTTTGTTGCTGAAATAAATGCGCAAGCGGGTGCAAATATTGCACAAGTTGAAAATGGTGAAATTGTAATAATTGCAGATGATTTAATCACACCTATCGCAACAGGGGGCACTGCAACTACTGGCATGGCGAACGCCAACCCTTCACTTGATACTATTGCAATTTCAGAAGATGGAGCGCACCCTTTTGGCTTCAAGCTAAGCACGCTTTCAAGCACTTCTGGCGCTATTAATCTAACTTCGCCAAGCGGTACACCCGCCTCTCTCGAAGTGCAATTTACTGGAACACCTGTTTCTGGTGAAACAATTAGCATTGGGCTAACTCTACCCGATGGAGAAAGCTACACTCTTGAACTTAAAGCAGTAAGTGGCGCACCAGCTAATAGAGGTGAATTTCAAATTGATGGCGATGTAAATATTACAGCAGCAAATTTCTCTCAAGCACTAAATGATGAATTATTACAATTACAAACAACAGTTCTTGAAGCCAGCTCTACCTATGCAGCGGCTGATAATTTTTTCAATGCAAGTGGCGATGATATCATGCGAGTTGATGGGCCGCCATTTGATAGCGCCACAGCACTAATTGCCGCAACCCCAACAAATACCGTTGCTTGGTATCAGGGTGAAGACAGCAATAATGCACGCCAAAGCGTTAGGGGGCGAGTTGATGAAACTACTCAAATCAATTATGGCGTACAAGCCAATGAAACAGGCATGTTGGATCTTATAAGAGCACTTGCAGCATTAAGTGTTGAGGATTATCCCAGCGGTGATGCTAGCGCCAATGAGCGATTTTCTGAAATGACCTCAAAACAATTATCTCGTCTTGCAGAATCTAATAATTCTAAAGCAGGCTCAATCGAGCTTATAACTCTAGAATTAGGCATAGCAAAAGCTACAAATAATAGCGCCAAAGAACGCCATACTAATTATCAGGTGCAATTATCTATTATGCTCTCAGAAATTGAAGAAGCGCCCATTGAACAAGTGGCAATGGAATTATTAGCTCTACAAACTCGCCTACAAGCCAGCTATCAAACCATGTCGGCTGTAAGCCAGCTTACTTTGGTGAATTTCATTAAATGAATTAAATTATTATGTTGCTCTAAGGCCAGCAGCAATTTCACGATTTATATTAATTAAAACGCTTAAGTTTTCAGCGCTAGGCTCTGATGCCATTTTTAGCGTATGATTAAAAACAAACAACCCAAGATTTGCAATATTTTCTCGTGCTTCTTTTGGCAGTGGATTATCTTCTTTTGTAACAGCATTAAGAAAAATTGACCAAAGCCTACGATTATAAGTAAGCGCAACATTTAGATTGGATTTTTCTGTTTCCCAATTCTCTTGCACATTAATCATTTTTGCGGCCGCTTTAACCAATAATTGTGCTTCTAAATCACGAGGACTAGCTGTTTGTGTCGCTGTTTGCTGATATGCTTGTGCTGCTTGTTGTTGCATTTAATAATTCGCTTTCATAATCAATTAGTTTTTTTGCGCTTCTTAATGCTTTATACAAATCTAGGGTTAATATCTGGTTATTTATTTGATCAATTATTGGTAAAGTTGGAGGTGCGGCTTTTAAAAAATCATTACTAAGAGAAAAATATTGCTCCCGCAATTTGCTAATATCATTATCTAAATACATAAGCTGAATACAAAAATAAATGCGCTTTGCAGGAGAATTAGCAGTTATTTCAGTTAAAATATCTTTCTCACGCAATATTGGCGCATCGCCATCAATAAAGAGTTTTGTCCTTTGATCCGAATTAGTAATAACACAATTCCCAATCAATAATCTTTCGCCAGCCTTAAGCTCAACCTTT